>JAADCO010000114.1 GCA_013154385.1 Thermodesulfobacteriota bacterium | reverse complement strand
TACGCCTACACCAACGATAGGGAGCGGGAGAACCTGGAGGCCCTGGCCCGGGAGCTGGCGCGTCTGGCCGGTGAGGAGGAGCGGGAGGTCACCATCTCCGACGTGAAGAAGGTCCCGCCGGTGGAGATCAGGCGCCCGCCCTTTGAGGAAGGGCTTGCCGCCAAGATGGACCTCGTGAGGCGGGCCAACGACACGGCGCGCGGGGTTTCCCCGGAGGTGGTCCAGGTCCAGGTGGTCTATCAGGACGTGCACAAGCGCTTGACCATCGTCAATTCCGACGGGGAGTGGGTGGAGGGAGAGCGCACCTACACGCTCCTGGCGGTGCAGGTGGTGGCCCGGAAGGGAGAGGTCATCCAGACGGGCTACGAGCCCCTGGGCGGGGCCGTGGGGCTCGAGATCTTCGACAAGACCCCGCCGGAGGAGATTGCGCTCAAGGCCGCGCGGCGCGCGCTCCTCATGCTCACCGCGCGCAAGGCCCCGGGCGGCACCATGCCGGTGGTGCTCTCCTCCGAGGCCGGAGGCACCATGATCCACGAGGCCGTGGGGCACGGGCTCGAGGCCGATCTGGCGGAGGAGGGGTTCTCGGTTTACTCCGGGCGCATCGGCGAGCAGGTGGCCTCCTCCCTCATCACCGTGGTTGACGATCCCACGCTCGTCTATCAGCGCGGGTTCTATCAGTTCGACGACGAAGGGGTCTTTCCGGAGAAGACGGTGCTCATTGAAAACGGCGTGCTCAAGACCTTCCTCTACGACCGCCTCTCGGCCATGAAGGTGGGGAAGAAGTCAAACGGCCACGGCCGGAGGGAATCCTATCGGTTCCGTCCCATCCCGCGCATGAGCAACACCTACATCGCTCCGGGCGAGACCCCGCCGGAGGCCATCATCCGGAGCGTGGACCGGGGGCTACTCGTCAAGAAGATGGGCGGCGGTCAGGTGGACACCATCTCCGGGAACTTCGTCTTCGAGGTGGCGGAGGGCTATCTCATCGAAAAGGGCATGGTGGGAGAGCCGGTGCGCGGGGCCACCATTTCGGGAAACGGCCCCCAGGTGCTGCGCATCATCGACATGGTGGGAGACGACCTGGGTTTTGCCATCGGGACCTGCGGCAAGGACGGCCAAGGGGTCCCGGTCTCGGATGCCCAGCCCACTTTGCGGATCCCGGAAATCGTGGTAGGTGGAGCGGTGGAGTAAGCCATGTGCGGAATCATCGGAGTTTTCGGACACAAAGAGGCGGCAAAGATTGCTTACTTTGGTCTCTACGCCCTTCAGCATCGGGGGCAGGAGAGCGCGGGCATCGTCACTTCCGACGGCAAGAACGTGGCCGAGCACCGGGCCCTGGGGCTGGTGGCGGACGTCTTCGACGAGCACACGCTCAACCAGCTTCCGGGCCACATCGCCGTGGGGCACGTGCGCTATTCCACCACGGGTTCCACCACCATCAAGAACGCCCAGCCCTTCTTCGTCACCCACGGCAAGAACACCTTTGCCCTCGCGCACAACGGCAACCTGGTGAACGCCCATCTCCTGCGCCTGGAGCTCGAGCGCCAGGGGTCGCTGTTTCAGACCACCATGGACAGCGAGGTCATCGTGCATCTGCTGGCCAAGGCCCTGCGCAAGGGGCTGGTGGAGGCCATCCGCGAGACCATGGACCTCATCGAGGGGGCTTACTCCATCGTCCTCCTCGCCCAGGACAAGCTCATCGCCTTCCGTGACCCTTACGGCTTCCGGCCCCTGGCCCTGGGGATGCTCAACGGGGGCTACATCGTGGCCTCGGAGACCTGCGCCTTCGACCTGGTGCAGGCGCAGTATCTGCGCGACGTGCGTCCGGGCGAGATCCTGGTGATAGACGAAAACGGCCTCACCTCCTACGAGGGGGCCAAGGCGGATCGCCTGGCCCACTGCATCTTCGAGTTCATCTACTTCGCCCGTCCGGACAGCTACATCTACGGGGAAAACGTCTACGCCTTCCGGAAGCGTCTGGGCATAGAGCTGGCCAACGAATGCCGCCTGGAGGCGGATTTCGTCATGCCGTTTCCGGATTCGGGAAACTACGCGGCCATAGGCTACGCCCAGGCGGCGGGGCTACCCTTTGAGATGGGCATCATCCGCAACCACTACGTGGGCCGCACCTTCATCCAGCCTTCCCAGAGCATGCGCGACTTCTCCGTGCGCGTGAAGCTCAACCCGGTGAAGGAGATCCTGCGCGGCCGGAAGGTGGCGGTGGTGGACGATTCCCTCGTGCGCGGAACGACCAGTCGCACGAGGGTGCGGGCCATCAAGGAGGCCGGGGCCCACGAGATCAGCATGCTCATCAGTTGCCCGCCCATCAAATACCCGTGTTTCTACGGGATAGACTTTCCCACGCGGGGCGAATTGATCGCGGCCAAGCACTCGGTAGAGGAGATCAGGCGGTATCTCGAGCTCGATCTTCTCCACTATCTCTCCCTCGAGGGGTTGCTGCGCGCGGGAGGCGGAGACGGCAAGCGCTTCTGCCTGGCCTGCTTCACGGGCCACTATCCCGTGCCCATCCAGGCCTCTCTTTCCAAGGACATCTTCGAGAACTAGAGCTTGGCCAGTTTGGCCAGCCGACGGCGGGCCTTCTTGGGGAGCTTCTTCGAAGGTGGCGGCGGCGGAGCCAGGGGTTCTCCCTTGAGCTCCTCGTAGAGGGCGGCCTCCAGGCGCTCCAGGAAGTCCCTCGAGGTGATGGAGACGGCCCCGTAGGTCTCGACGTAGCTCCTGATCTCGCGGTCGGAGGAGACCACCACGGCGCGCTCCTTTTCCTTGACCGCCATCCGCTTGAGATAGTCGTCGGCGGTTTCGCCCGGGGCGGTGAAGACCACCTGGATGCCCTTCATGTTGACCTTGCGGCGGGGTTCGTCCTGCCCCCAGGCGTCGAAGACCACGGTGATGCGATGGCGGCGAAGCTTCTGATAGGTGCGCAGGCGGTCGAGCAGGGCCTTGCGGGCCTCTTCCGGGTCCTCCTTCATGAGGAAGGCGGTCTCCGGCATCTGATGCAGGAGGTTGTAGCCGTCAATGAGGATGTGGATGGCCATCAGTAGTCTCTCAACCTCTGCAAAAAGGCTTCGAATTGCTCGGGGGAGTAGAATTCGATGGTCAGCCGACCCTTTCTCTTGCCCCAGGAGAGCTTGACCTTGGTGCCCAGGAGCTCGGCCAGCTCCTTCTCCAGGGCGAGGATGTTGGGATCTGTCGGCGGCGGGGAGGGCTCGGTCTCTTTCTGCTCTTTGAGTCTTCTCACCAGGTCCTCGGTCTGACGCACGGAAAGCGCCCGGGCGATGATCTCGTCGCGCACCCTGCGCATGAGCCTGGGGTCGGAGAGGGAAAGGAGCGCGCGGGCGTGACCGGCGGTGAGCCTCCCTTCGAGCACGTCCTCCTGGATGTCTTCCGGCAACTTGAGGAGGCGCAGGGCGTTGGCGATGGTGGAACGGTCCCGCCCCACCTTGCGGGCGATTTCCTCCTGGGTGAGGCCGAACTCCTTGATGAGGCGCTCGTATCCGCGGGCCTCTTCGATGGGGTTCAGGTCTTCGCGCTGGAGATTCTCGATGAGGGCGATCTCAAGGGCTTCCTGCGGGGAGAGGTCGCGCACGATGACGGGCACCCGTTCGAGGCCGGCCATCTGGGCGGCGCGGAAACGTCTCTCTCCGGCAACGAGTTCGTAGATCCCCGGGGTGATCTCGCGCACGAGGAGCGGCTGAAGGACTCCTTTCTCCTTGACCGAGGCGGCCAGTTCCTCGAGCCCTTCGTCCCTCTTGAGGCGCGGCTGATAGGGGGAGGGCCTGATGGCTTCCAGCGGACAGAAGAAGACCTCCGGGGCTTCGCCAAAGGTGTCTTCAGGGAGCAGGGAAGATAGACCGCGTCCCAGTCCTTTTTTCTCTTTGCCCAAGGTTGCCTCCAGCTGGGGTTTTCTCAAGCCCTAGCATGACTTGGGGAGGGTCTCAAGTTGAGTTTTGCCTCCCGCCGGAGGACCTCCCGCGCCAGGGCCATGTAGGCCCGTGCCCCGCGGGAAGAGGCGTCGTAGGCAAAGATGGGCTTGCCGTGGCTGGGGGCCTCGCTCAGGCGCACGTTGCGCGGGATGGTGGTCTCGAAGACCGCGGACTTGAAGTGCTGGCGGACTTCGGCTTCCACCTGCTTGGTGAGCCGGTTGCGCGAGTCGTACATGGTGAGGAGGATGCCGTAGAGGAAGAGCCGGGGGTTGAAGTTGTGCTTGATGCGCTTGACGGTGTTCACGAGGAGGCTCAGACCTTCGAGGGCGTAGTATTCGCATTGCAGCGGGATGAGCACGGCTTGGGCCGCGGTGAGGGCGTTGATGGTGAGCAACCCCAGGGAGGGCGGGCAATCGATGAAGATGTAGCGGTAGTCGTCGGCCAGCTCCGCGAGGATGCGGGCGAGCAGTTGTTCCTTGCCGCGGCGGCTGGCGAGCTCGAGCTCGCAACCGATGAGATCAATGGTGGAGGGCAAGAGGTGCAGATTGGGATAGGGGGTTTCGAAGAGCGCCTCGCGCGGATGGGCCTCTCCCAGGAGGACCTGATAGAGGTTCGGGCGATGGTCGCGCCCGCCGAGCCCGCTGGTGGCGTTGGCCTGGGGATCGGCATCGAGCACGAGGACCTTCTGCCCCAGGATGCCCAGGGCCGCGGCCAGGTTTACCGCCGTGGTGGTCTTCCCCACGCCGCCTTTTTGATTGGCTATGGCGATGATGCGCGGTGTCTGTTTCACGTGAAACGTCCCCGCAGTCTCTGTAGTGCCGGTATGCTCCGGAGTTTGTCCTCCGGCAACTTGTCCCAAAGGATACCACGCGGTCGCCGTTTTGGCCCCGAAGTCTCGATGATTTCCTCCGGGGTGACGATGTAGTCCACGGTGAAGTCGTGCTCCTCCGTGGGGATCTCCTCGACGATCTGCAAGGGATGGACGGTGGTGACGATGGGGGTTTCCTCGTCGAGGAGGCCGAACTCGCGAAGGAGGGCGAGCTCCAGTTCGGAGTATCCGCCGCCCTTTCCGAGGCGTTCTCCCCGTCGGTTGACGGCCACGCAGCCGGTGATGACCAGGTCTATCCGGGGCATTTCCTCCGGGGCCACGGGTTCTCCGTACTTGAAGGCCCCTTTGATGGTGGCGGCGCGCAGGGGGTGGACCTTGAGCTTGGCGGGATCGAGGCGGATGAAGGGCTTTTCCGCCCGCAACTTGGGCACGGCCATGAAGAGCACCTTCCCCTGGCTCAGGGCAAGCACCCGCAGGGGAAACTGGGGGCTGTCCGGGTTGGCCTTGATGAAGGACGCCTCGCGAAAGGCCGCAAGCGAGGCGGCTTTCTCCGCCGCGGCCTCGGCCCCCACGAAGTTGGGTATGCGTCCGAAGGCCCCGGGGAAGCGGGCGGCCCCCGCTTCGGAGAGCCTGGTCCATATTTCTTCCCTTAAGGCCTTCTTGCGCGCCTTGATCTCTGTTAACCTTTCTCCCGCCATGAGGAAACTTTGTTCTCTCCTCCTGGTTTTGGGGTTTTTGGTCGGCTGCGGACACAAGCCCCAGCCGAGTGTCTCTACCCTACCGCCAAAGCCATCTTCTGGAAAGCTTCCTCCTGCCCCGAAGCCCCAGGCCAAGCGCCCCTCGACCCGTCCCTACCGGGTAAACGGCAAGACCTACTATCCTCTCCCTTCGGCGGAGGGCTACGTGGAGGAGGGGCTGGCCTCCTGGTACGGTCCGGGTTTCCACGGCCGGCGCACGGCGAGCGGCGAGATATACAACATGTACGCCTTCACCGCGGCGCACAAGACCCTTCCCCTGGGCACGGAGGTCCTCGTCATCAACCTGGAGAACGGGCGCCAGACCATCGTGCGCATCAACGACCGCGGCCCCTTTGTCAAGGGGCGCATCATTGATTTGAGCTACGCCGCCGCGCGGGCCCTGGGCATGTATCGCAAGGGCGTGGCCCGGGTGCGGATCGTGGCCCTCGCCGAGGGGCGCGTGGAGGACAGGCGCCTGGTGCTCAAATCTCCTGATTTGCGGCACGGCCGGTATTACGTCCAGGTGGGATCTTTTGCCAACTATGCCAACGCCGTGAACCTCAAGGAAAAGCTGGCCAAGAGGTTCCGCACGGTGCTCATCGAACCCGTGAAGAAGGGGGCCCGCGAGTTCTATCGGGTCCAGGTGTACGTGGCCTCGGACCTGGCCACGGCCCGCCGCATACTCCGCACGCTCGAGAAGGAGTTTCCCAACGCCATGTTGCTCGCGCGCTAAAGACGGGGTGACTTTTGGGCTCTCGGGCCTATAATAGGCCCCCATGGAAGGAGCGGTAGTCAGGGAGCTCAATCTCGAATTGCCCCCTCCCTCCCTGGAGGATCAGCGAGCCGACGAAGCGCGGTTGCGTCAGGAGCTCGCCTCCCATCTGGGTAAGGAGCCCGTCATCCCCCTTTCCACCCTGCAGAAGGTCTCCGAAGTCCTGCGGCCCGACTTCCGGCTCAAGGCAAGGGTGGCCTACGACGGCCGGGACTTCCGCCTCCTCGACGTCCTGCGGCCGGACGAAGACCTCCCGTGTTTGGGGCTGGGGATAGACCTGGGGAGCACGGGCGTGGTGCTCTATCTCTACGATTTCCTGAAAGGGGAGGTCATCCGCCGGCGCTCCTTCAAGAACCCGCAGATCCCCTACGGAGAGGACATCCTGACGCGCCTTCACTACGCGGACAAACCGGAAAGGCGCCGGGAGCTTCATCGCATCACCGTGACCACGCTGGCGCAGGAGGTGCGGAAGCTTCTGGGGCGTCTGCCGCGGAGGGCGCTCCTTTACTACGCCATTTGCGGCAACACCACCATGAGCCATTTCCTCCTGAACCTTGAGACGCGCCATCTCTATCGGGAGCCGTACATCCCCGCGGCGAGCTGGATAGACACCCTCAGGGCGCGCGAGCTCGGCCTTCCGGGCCACGAAGAGGCCCTGCTCTTCGTCTTTCCCAACCGGGGGAGCTATTTCGGCGGGGATCTCCTGGCCGGCATCCTGGCGAGCGGCATGCACAAGCGCGAGGAGATCTCCATCCTCATCGACGTGGGCACCAACGCGGAGGTGGTGGTGGGAAACCGCGAGTTCCTCCTTGCCACCGCCGGCGCCGCCGGGCCGGCGCTTGAAGGCGGCATCCTCCGCTGCGGGATGCAGGCGGCTCCCGGGGCCATCGAGCGCGTGCGCATTGATCCCCAAACCCTCAAGATAGAGGTGCAAACCATCGGCCAGGAGCCGCCAAGGGGCATTTGCGGCTCCGGGGTGATTGATCTTTTGGCCCAGATGTTCATGGCGGGCCTCATTGATCAGCGGGGCAAGTTCGTGCCCGAGAGGCTTCCCGAACGATTCCGCCGGATAGACGGGGAGCTCGCCTTCATCCTCGTGCCCGAGGAGGAGACCGCACACGGCAAGCCCATCTACGTGACCGAAGGGGAGATGAAGAGCGTCATCCGTTCGAAGGGGGCCATGTACACCATCCTCACCGTGCTCTGTCAGAGCGTGGGGCTTTCCTTCGACGACATCGCCCACTTCTTCATCGCCGGAAGCTTCGGAAACTACATTGACCCGGAGATGGCCATCACCATCGGCATGTTGCCCGACGTGCCTCTCGAGCGGTTCGTCCCCCTGGGAAACGCCGCGGGCGAGGGGACGATTGCCTTCCTCCGGGACGCCTCCTCCTTTGAAGAGCTGCGGCGCATCCTCGAAAACCTCACCTATCTCGAGATGAACGTGCGCAGCGAGTTCATGAACCTCCTCACCGGGGCCCTTTTTCTGCCGCACACGGATCTTTCCCTCTTCCCGAACGTGGCCCGGAAACTGGGGTTGCGTTAGCGATGGAGATAGGGCCTGGCCGGATAGGGCCGGAAGCTTTCCTTGGCGAGGAGTTCCCTCAGTCTGGCGAGCTTTCCCTCAAGCCCGGGGATCTTCTGTATCTCGCGGAAATAGTGGACGCCGAAGGAGAAGTTCTGGAGATACCAGAAGAGCCACAGGCTGAAGCGCTTTTCCTGGATTTCTTCGGGGAGGAGCTCCCGGATGAGGCGGGCGAGTTCTTCCGGGGCCTCGATGGGCGGAGGCGGCGGGGGGATCTCTCCGCCGGTGAGATAGCTTCGCACGTCCCTGAAGATCCAGGGGCGGAGGAGGGCCGCGCGTCCGATCATGATGCCCGCGCATCCGGTTTCCTCGTGCATCCTGCGGGCCTCCTCGGGGCCGAACACGTCTCCGTTGCCCACCACCGGGATGGGAAGCTCCTCGGCCAGCCAGCGGATCTCTTCCCAGCGCGCGGGGCGCTTGAACCCTTCCTGAGCGGTGCGGGGGTGGATGGTAAGGAGGCTTAGGCCGCTTTCTGTCAGCGCGCGGGCGAAACCGAGGAGCGCCTCACGGTCGTGCTTCCAGCCCGATCTGATCTTGGCGGAAACGGGCTTTTTGGTGCTGGCGCACACCGCGCGCACTATTTCACAAGCAAGCTCCGGTTCCTTCATCAGGGAAACGCCCCAGCCGTAGCGCTGGATGACGCCCCGCGCGCAGCCGAAGTTGAGGTCGTAGCCGGCGAAGTCGAAGCGTTCCTCAAGCCGTCTCACCGCCTGCGCGAAGAGTTCCGGGTCCCGTCCCACGAGCTGGGCCACGAGCGGCCTGTCGCGCTGCGCCTGCCGGAGATAGGGGTCTTTTTCGGGGTTCTGGAAGACCAGGGCGCGCACGTTGAGCATTTCGGTGAAGAAGAGATCACAGCCGGTGTAGCTGGCCACCAGCTCCCGAAAAGGGGCGTGGGTGAGGGCGGCCATGGGCGCCAGGGCGAGGAACGGCTTGTTGTCCGGCGTTTTCAGGCCCCAGGGGAACATTGCAGGGAGAAATAGATCATGTTAAATCTCTAGCGTCAAAAGTCTGCCGAGGTGGCGGAACTGGCAGACGCGGTGGACTCAAAATCCACTGGGCCTCGCGCCCGTGCGGGTTCGACTCCCGCCCTCGGCACCA
>JAADCO010000183.1 GCA_013154385.1 Thermodesulfobacteriota bacterium | reverse complement strand
GCCTTTTTGATGGCCTCGACCCCTTCCTTACCGCAGAGAAAGGGCATAGAGGCACAGTACGCGCAGCCTTGCTCGTTGGCCGCCGCCTCTAAATCCGAGACCTCAAGCCGATCACCGATATTACAGGAGGTGCAAATAAAGACCCCGATCTTTTCCATGGATATTTACCCCCTTACCAAAGTTTGAATGGCCTTAAGGGCCGCGGCCGTAGCCGTTTCGTTCGAGCTCATCACGTCAAGAGGCATCCGGGCACATCCGCAGGCATACATGCCCTTGGCCTCGCTCGGGATGACAAAGCCGTTTTCGTCCATCTCCAACACCTCGGGGAGCTCCTCCCCGGCGAGGTTCGGCTGCATTCCCGTGGCCAGGACCACCATGTTCACCTGCTGTTGCACCCTCTTGCCCGAAATAGTGTCTTCGGCGATGACGATGAGATCGCCGTTGTCTGCCTGCTGAATGTCCGCCACCTTCCCTTTGATGAATTCGATGTTGGCTTCCTCTTTGGCGCGGTTGAGGAACTTCTCGTAACGGCCCGGAGTACGGATATCAATGTAGAAGATGTAGGCCTTGCCCTCCGGGTTCTGCTCCGCAAAATAAAGGCTCTGCTTGAGAGAAGCCAAGCAGCAGATATAGGAGCAGTAGGGCAGATGGTTCTCGTCTCGAGAACCCGCGCACTGCACGAAGGCAATGGTTTGCGGAACGGTCTGGTCGGACGGACGCAGGATCTTGCCCTTCGTGGGCCCGTTGGGAGCCGCCAGACGCTCCATCTGCATATTGGTAATTACGTTTTCAAAGCCGGGCTGACCGTACTTGAGATTGGTCAACTTCGTAGCGTCGTAAGGCCTCCAGCCCGTGGCCCAGATGATGGCCCCCACTTCCAGCTGAATGGTCTGAGGCTGCATGTTGGGGTCCACCGCCCCGACCTTGCAGACTTCCATGATCTTGTCCAGATCACCGGGCTTCAAGGCCTCTTTGTCGAGCACGTAACGGGCGGGGAAGCAATGCTCGTGAGGGAAATAAATGGCCTTGGTCTTCCCCAGGCCGAAGTTGAAGGTGTCTTCCCGCTCACCCTCACACACCTTTTCACACTCTCCACAACAGGTGCAGTTCTCGTTTACGTAACGGGGAGCAAGCTCTACCGTTACCGTATAGTTACCAGGGCCACCCTGGATGTCCTTGATGGTGGCCATGGTGTAGAACTCAATCCGGGGATTTTCCTTGATCCGCCGATAGTTGATCTCCAGACCACAAGTGGGGGGACAAAGCTTGGGGAAGTAGTACCTTAGCTGGTTTACGCGCCCACCAAGAAAGGGCTCCTTCTCAATAAGCACCACGTCATATTCCATCTCGGCTGCCTCAACGGCAGCGGTCACGCCGCTGATACCCCCGCCTACCACGAGGATCTTACCGTTGCCCATAAGCTGGCCTCCTGTCTCAAGATTTCCAATGCCCAAGACTCAGGCCTTGGCCAAAGCCTCAGTCCTAAGCACTTAAAAAAACTCCAGGCGCCGCCCCTAAGGGCGAACGCCTGGAGTTTTAGTCTAGCCCGTCACATAATCCTTACGGGCCCAGCGGATCGGGGATGATCTGGACGTAGGGGAACTTCTCCATCTCCCACTCACCGGTCTCAGGGTTGACGCGGGAGAGGGTGAAGCACTTCCAGTTCTCGTCGTCGATGTTCGGGAAGTCAGCCCGGTAGTAGTAACCGGGGTAACGGGTCTCCTCTCTGAACAGCACGTGACGGAGGTGAGCCTCAGCCGTCCAGACACGGTGGATGTTTTCCCAAGCCCTCATGAGCTCGTGGAGGTCACGGGCCGCAGCGAGCTGCATGTCTTCCTTGAGCATGGTGAGGAGCTCAAGGCCGCGCTCGAGCATGATCTTGTTGGTCTGGTAGTAGGTGGCGATACCGGCCACGTACTCGTCCATGAGCTTCATGAGACGGTGCTGGATCTGCTTGGGCAGGAGGTAGTTCGGGTTGATCTCGTAAACCGTGGTAGCCTCTTTGTACTGCTCGAAGCGATACCACGGAGCGTAGATCTCCTTCTTGAGCTCTTCCGGGTTCTCCTTCGGAGTAGGATTGTAATCTTTGTTGTCGAGGCAGAACTTGACCATCGCCTTGGCGGCGATACGACCCTCGACGTGAGAACCGGAGGAGAACTTGTGTCCGCAGGCGCCCACGGTGTCACCGGCGCAGAACATACCCTTAACCGTGGTCATGCGGTTGTAGAGACCGATCTCCTTCCAGGGCTCCTTGTACTGATCGGGCACCCAGTCCTCATCCGGCGGGCAGCACCAGGCGCCGGCGCAACCAGCGTGAGAGCCGAGGAAGTAAGGCTCGGTGGGCATGATCTCAGAGGGCACCTTCTCAGGCTCGATGTTCAAGCAAGCCCACAGACCGGCCTGGGTGACGCACATGTCAAGGAAGTCTTCCCAAGCCTCGGCCTCGAGCTTCTTGAACTCTTTCTTGTCCATGGTCTTCATGGCTTCCTGGAGGGCCCACTCGGTGTGGATGTAGATCGGACCACGGCCTTCTTTCATCTCGATGAGCATGGCGTGGTTACGGAGACAGGTTCCGATGACGGAAGCTTCGCTGTAGGGCTTGAACTTCTCGAGCTCGCCCTTGTGCTTGGCGATGTAGTCTTCGCCGAAGGCGTTGGTAGCACGGGCCTTAAAGAGCAAGAACCAGGCACCGACCGGACCATAACCGTCCTTGAATCGAGCGGGCACGAAGCGGTTCTCCATGAGAACCAGCTTACCACCGCTCATGAGGACCATGGCGTAACCGGTACCAGGGTTCCAGACCGGATACCAGGCACGACCCTGACCTTCGGAGATGGAGCGCGGACGGAAGATGTTCACCGCACCACCGGTGGCAATCAAGGTCGCCTTGGCCTTGATGATGTAGAGCTTGTTTTCACGGACGGAGAAGCCTACGCCACCGCAGCAGCGGTTGGGCTCATTGGCGTCCATGAGAGGACGGACGATGAAGCAACGCTCGATGATCTCGGCGTTCTCGCCCATCTGCTCCATGGCGTTCTTGGCGGCCTCAGCCACGATGCACTTATAGGACTCACCGTTGATCATGATCTGCCAACGACCGGAGCGAACCGGCTTGGCACCGGAACGGAGGGTAAGCCCCTTGGCCTTAGCCTCGGCACCGTCCAAGGTCTTGCCGTCTTCGGTCTTCTTCCAGATGGGGAGACCCCAGTCCTCAAAAGCCATGACGGAGTCGTCAACGTGACGACCAACGTCGAAGGAGAGGTCTTCACGAATGATGCCCATCAGGTCGCAGCGGACCATGCGGACATAGTCGTCAACTTTGTTTTCACCAATGTAGGTGTTGATAGCCGAAAGACCCATGGCCACCGCACCGGAACGCTCAAGAGCAGCCTTATCACAAAGGATGATCTTGAGACCGGCCGGCTTGGCCCAGCGCACGGCCTCAACCGCCGCGCCGCAGCAGGCCATACCGCCACCTACCAAAAGGATGTCGGTCTCTTTCTCTACGATCTCAGGCTCAGCACAGGGAAGCCCCGGGTTATAAGACCAAATCTTTCCCATAGTTATCCCTCCTTTTATTTAAATTTGTTGATTTCGATGCATTACTTCCAAGCCACAGCTTCGGGCACCGCCGGAGTAATGTTATCGGCTACCTCGGTAAACAGACGGTTGTCACCGATGGCCGAAAGATCCGGATCGGGCTTACCGAGCGTGGGATCAGCAGAACCTTCGGGCGTAGTCCGGATGGGGAACTTAAAGCGCTTCACCACGCCGTTACGGAACTTAATGGTCCACATGATGTCCGTGGTACCCCGCATCGGCTGACAAGAACCGCCCAAGGGAGCAAAGTCAGCATAGTGACGTACGGCGATGGCACCCTGAGGGCAAATCTTTACACAGGAATAGCATTCCCAGCACTGATCGGGTTCCTGGTTGTAGGCCTTCATCGCTTCAGTATCGAGGATCATAAGGTCGTTCGGGCAGATGTACATGCACGCCGTCTTCTCACCGCCCTTGCATCCGTCACACTTTTCAGGGTTTACATAGCTCGGCATACTCCTACCTCCTTATTTGGTTTTTTAAGGACTGCCCTCATCCACCCTTCCCACACGCACATACTCCTGACACAACTCGCCACTTCCCGAGGGCAGGTAAACGACACCGCCTTTAAAGAACCTTTTGAGTGAATCCTCACTCACTTAGCCGTCACTCTTATACGGATGGCGCCTTTCAATGTCAAGGAAAATTTCCCTGGCCTTTGAGAATTAAAATCAGTTAAGCCGGACAAATTTTCCATTTCCGCTTCTTTTTTGAAAATTACACCTACTCTCATGACCGGATTTTTTCGGGAGAGGCAAGTGTTGCAAAACATGGTTAATTTTCTAGCAAACCTATGATCCCGAGGCAATCAAAAAAGGTCGGGCTCATTTTCGCCGGCGGCCAGGCCAAACGGTTCGGCGGCGGGAAGTGTCACGCCCTGCTTGAAGACCGGCCCCTGATAGAACACGTCTATCACGCCCTCCGGCCCCTGGTGGACGAGCTCTGGCTCTCGACGAAAAAGGGCTATTTCTTCCCGGAACTCGCCTTTGCGCGGGTCATCGAGGACGAGGTCCCCTTCGAAGGACCGGCAAGGGCCCTTTTGAGGATCCTCTCCTCTCTTCACCCCGAGGACCTGATCCTGGCCGCGGCCTGCGATCAGCCCTTCCTGAACCCCTCTCTCCTTTCCTTTCTCCTCGAAAGCGCGGAGAACGAGGGGGCCCTTGCGGTCATGTGTCTGCGGGAAGACGGAAAGATACTCCCCCTTCCGGGGGTCTATCGGCGGGGACTAACCGGTGGGTCTTCCTTCAGGGACCTGGCTCCCAAGGATCGGCTTCTTTTCCTCTCGCCAGAGCAGTGGCGAAGGTTCGACCCCGACGGTCAAAGCTTTTTCAACGTAAACTTCCGCGAAGACCTGGAACGCGCCTGCCGGGAAAGCGCAAAGAGAGCGGGGGAATAACCCCGCTCCCGGTTAAGCCTTTTCCTTCTTGAGGAACTTCCGTCCGGAGAAGATGCTCGAAATGATGGCTTCGGTACCGAAGATGTCGTTCCAGATGACGAGATACAAATGGAGGAGGACAAAAATGAAGAAGAACCAGAAGAGCAAGTAGTGAAACATCCGTGCCACCTGCTGCGAACCGAAGAGGAGATAGCCCCAATAGGTCCAGGTAGCACTTTCCGGATAAAGGAGAAAAAGCCCGCTCAGCGCCAGGAAGATCCCGAGGAGGATGACCGTGAGATAGACCGTTCCGGCCAGGGGATTGTGGCCCCCGTGGCTCTGATGGGGCTCGAGGTAGAGATAGGCCTTGATGGTGTGACCGAGCCGGCGAATGTTTCGCGGCGTGATGGGAAGAAAATCCCAAAACCGCTCGTAGCGGTTGCCGAAAAGCAGGAGGTAGAGGCGCACGAACAAGGCGGCGATGAAGACGTAACCCGCCACAAAGTGCAGGAACCTCACCTTGGCCATGATGAAGTTGGTGGGCACCCCGGGCCAGGGCCCCAGGGCAAAGGGGTTATGAATGTAGTAGCCCGTCACCAGCAGGGTGAAGATGGAAAGGGCAAACGCCCAGTGGAAGAGCCTCAGAAGCACGCTCCAGACTTTTATGCGGCGGTAATAAGCCATGATCTCCTCCTCGTTATAGGGCCTTGACCTTGACGACTTCCTCTCCCTCGGGGTTCAACACGTGGACCGCGCACGCCAGACACGGGTCGAAGGAGTGCACGGTGCGCAGGACCTCAAGCGGCCTTTCGGGATCGGCCACGGGGTTGTCAATGAGGGAGGCCTCATAGGGCCCCATCTTCCCCTCCTTGTCGCGCGGGCTCACGTTCCAGGTAGAGGGCACCACGCACTGATAGTTCTTGATGCGCCCGTTTTCGATCACCACCCAGTGAGAAAGGGCCCCCCGCGGTGCCTCGTGGAACCCTACGCCCTTTATCTCGCCCGAGGGGAACTTGGGTTCGTTGAAAATGGAGAGGTCTCCCTGGCCTATGTTCTGGATGAGGAGATCGAGGTGCTTGGGGCCGAGGTCCGCCAGCATGGCCGAACGAATGGCGCGGGCCAGATGGCGTCCGGGCGTGGATTCAAGGGCCGAGAGCGTGACCTTGATCCCCGCGATCTCTTCGAGGCGCTTGAGAGAAAAGTCCACCCACTTCTTGGTGAGCTCGTGGCCCAGAGCGTAACCGATCAACACCTGAGCCAGGGGCCCGACCTGCATGGGCTCGCCCTTGAAGCGCGGGGCCTTGGCCCAGGAGTACTTGCCGTCGGGCTGGAAGTCCGTGTATTCGGGGACGGTGTCCTCCTCCCACGGATGCTTCGTCCAGTCGCCCTTATACCAGGAATGGACGATGCACTCGGTGACGTTTTCCCGGAAATAGGGATCGTTGAAGCTCCGAATGGGTGTCACCGCGGAGAGATCGCTGCGGAAGATGGTCCCTCCGGGGAGATCGAACCTCTCGCCCTTGGTGTCGAGGGGCATGTCGGGGACGGCGAGATAGTTGGTCACCCCGGCGCCGTATTTCAGCCAATCGGCATAGAGCGCACTGATGGCGATGACGTCAATGAGATAGACCTGCTGCACGAAGGCCCTGAGCTCCTGCCAAAGCTTCTTGGCCCAGAGGAGCCGCTCCATGTTGAGCGTGGCCTCGTTTTCGGGGTTGATGGCCAGCGCCACCCCGCCCACGACGAAAGTCTGGATGTGGGGGCTCTTTCCTCCGAAGAGGCTGACGATCTGGTTGGCCTTGAACTGATAGTCCAGGGCTTCGAGATAGTGGGCCACCGCAAGGAGGTTCACCTCCGGCGGCAGCTTCATGGCCGGATGTCCCCAGTAGCCGTTTTCGAAAGGTCCCAACTGCCCGCTGGCCACGAAGGCCTTGAGCTTCTCCTGCACCTGCTTGAAGCGCGTGGCGCTGTTTCCCGGCCACGGGGAAAGGCTCTGGGCCAGCGCTTCCGTCTTCTTGGGATCGGCCTTGAGTGCAGACACCACGTCCACCCAGTCCAGGGCGGAGAGATGATAGAAGTGGACGATGTGGTCCTGTAAGGCGTGAGCCGCCAAAACGATATTGCGCACGTACTGGGCGTTGATCGGGATCTCGTGCTGGAGGGCGTTTTCCACCGCTCTCACCGAGGCCAGGGCGTGCACCGTGGTGCAGACGCCGCAGATACGCTGCACAAAGGCCCAGGCATCACGCGGATCTCTTCCCTTGAGGATGACCTCTATGCCCCGCCACATCTGGGCCGAAGCCCAGGCGTTGGTCACGCGGCCTCCTTCCACCTCGACGTCTATACGCAAATGGCCTTCAATCCGGGTAATGGGATCAACGGTGATCTTGCGGGCCATACTTTATTCCTCCTTCTCCTCTTTGGTTGTGGCCTTCTTGATGACACCTGCTGCCGCGTGAACGGCGATGCCTGCGGCCGCTGCGCCGAGAGCAAACTTGCCGATCCTTTCCGCCTGGCGAATGATTCCGCCTCCCGCCGGCACTTCCTCTCCGGGAAGGTGTTGATAGAAGGGAGTCATGTTGTCCCAGAAGTCGGGCTCCGTGCAACCGATGCAGCCGTGCCCGGAACCCACCGGCCAGGTGCCCACGTCACAGAAGCGCTGCACCGGACAATTGGCGTAGGTCGCCGGCCCCTTGCAGCCCATCTTGTAGAGGCAGTATCCCTGGCGATGTCCTTCGTCGCCGAACTGCTCCACGAAGCGCCCCTCATCGAAGTGCGGCCGCCTCTCGCACTGGTCGTGGATCCGGCGTCCGTAGGCGAACTTGGGCCGCCTCAAGCGGTCGAGCTCGGGGAACTTCTTGAAGGTGAGGAGATAGACCACGGTGCTCAAAAAGTTGTAGGGGTTTGGCGGACAGCCCGGAACGTTGATGAGGGGTTTGTCCTTCACGATATCCTGCACCCCCACCGCCCCGGTGGGATTGGGAGAAGCCGCCTGCACCCCGCCGAAGGAGGCGCACGTTCCGATGGCGATGATGGCCGAGGCCCCGGGCGCAACGTCCTTCAGGATTTCAAGGGCCGTGCGTCCGCCGATCTTGCAATAGACGCCGTCGTCTTTGGTGGGGATGCCCCCTTCCACCACGCATATATATCGGTTGCGATACTTCTCCACGGCGTGTTTCAGGTTCTCCTCGGCCTGTTTTCCGGCTGCGGCCATCAAGGTCTCGTGATACTCCAGAGAGATGAGATCGAGGATGAGGGTGGCTACGTCGGGATGGGACGCCCGCAGAAGGCTTTCCGTACAACCCGTACACTCCATGAAGTGGAGCCAAATGACCGGTGGCCGCTCCGGGGCCTTCAAGGCCGCCGCCACCTTGTCCACCATGCTCGCCGGAAGCCCCATGGCCGCCGTGGCTATGGTGGCCGCCTTCAAAAAATCCCGCCTCCTGAGCTTCATGAGACCGTGGGCCAAAAGTCGTGACATAAAGACCTCCTTATGAGTCCTAAAATCCGCACAACGCCGACTATATACCTCCCTTATAGGTAAGATTATCGGCAGAGTAAAGCTTTAATAAAGTTTTTACCGCGTTGGATTTCGTCATTTCATCTTGTGTGGAAGTTCATTTTTTCTTATCCTGAGACGAGCGAGGATTAAATGAAAGAGATATCCATCATCGGCTTGGGGAACCTGCTACTCGGAGACGAGGGTTTCGGAATTCACCTTATTAAACATCTCGAAAACCAGAAACTGCCCCCCGAGATAGAGCTGGTTGATGGCGGATGCGTAGGAATAAACCTCGTCCATTTTTTACGAGACAAAAAGGCCGTTTTTCTCATAGATGTTTTTCTGGAAGACGCCCCGCCGGGCACCATCAGGCTCTTTGAATGGGAGGAGCTCGAAAACCTCCCCAAGACGAAGCTGGTCTCCGGCCATCAGTACGGCGTGAAGGAGGCCCTTTCTCTGGCGAGATTCATGGGCATCAGGCCGCCCTATTTCC
>JAADCO010000102.1 GCA_013154385.1 Thermodesulfobacteriota bacterium | reverse complement strand
TTGGCCACCAGCTTGGCGGTGATGGGCGTGCGGGGGATGACCTTGCGATCCTGACGCGCGTATCCGTAGTAGGGGATGACCGCGGTGATGCGCCGGGCTGAAGCCCGCCGCAGGGCGTCGATCATGATGAGAAGTTCCATCAGATGGTCGTTGACCGGGGGACAGGTAGGCTGGATGACGAAGACGTCTGCGCCGCGCACGTTCTCCTGGATCTCGACGAAGATTTCTCCGTCGCTGAACGTCTTTACGTTGGCGCGCCCCAGAGGAATGGCCAGATAGGCGCAAATCTTTTCGGCCAGCGCCCGGTTGGCGTTTCCGGAAAAGATCTTCAGATGGTTGATGAACATATTTACCGCCCCCTAAAGTTAGTAATTGGTAACCACTTCGGCCCGCAAACCCTTCTTTCTGAAAAAAAGCGCCGCTTTCTCCGCCCGGGCCTCCTCCTCGAAGACGCCGAAGAGTGCCGCACCGCTTCCCGTGAGCAAGGCGGCGCACGCCCCTTTCTTGAGGAGTTCTCCCTTGAGTTCCTCAAGAAGAGGGTAGCGAGCGAAGATTGCGGGCTCAAAATCATTAACCAGCCCTTGCTTCCACAAGGGCTGGTCCGGCTCATAATTAGGGGGCTCTCTGCGAGTTGTCAACCTCAAATTCTCATAGGCCCAGGGGGTGGAAATCTCGATTTCCGGACAGAGGATCACGTACCAGGCGGGATGCGTGGGCCACGGAGAAAGGACCTCCCCTATCCCCCGCGCGAGAGCCGTGGACAGAGGAGAGACAAAGAAAGGGACGTCGGCTCCCAGCCGGCGGGCCAGATCGAAGAGATCCTCTTCGGTCAAGGAGCCAAAGAGTTGGTTGAGCCCCCTCAGCACCGCCGCGGCGTCGCTGCTTCCGCCGCCGAGACCGGCACCCACGGGAATGTTCTTCTCCAAGCGAATCTTCACCCCCGGGTCCAGACCGCAGCGGTCGAAATAGAGTCTCGCCGCGCGGTAACAGAGATTCTCCTCGCCCCGAGGAACTTCTATCTCGCCGCACACTTCCAATTGCAGGCCCCCGCAGGGAATTAGTTCCAGGCGATCAAAGAGGGTTACCTTCTGAAAGACGGTGTAGAGTTCGTGGTATCCGTCAGGACGGCGATAGAGGACCCGTAAGATCAGGTTGATCTTTGCCGGAGCCGCAACGGCAATCCCTTCAGCCACTGGCCTTGAGGTAGAGCATACGCAATTCGTAGAGGATGGAATCGAGGAGCTTTTCTTCCTCTTTGGTGAGGTTGCCGCGGGTCTTTTCCCGGAGCATGTCGAGAATGTCAATAGTTTGGCGCGCCAGCTGGAGATCTACCTTCTTCTCCTGGGTCTCTGGATCAGGCAACTGACCAAGGTGCACCAGCGCGGACGTGTTGAGGGATAAGATGAACATACTGAAAGTCACTTCAGGCCACTCCTCTTTTACCATCTCCTGCAGGCCTCGTTTTAGATAAAATTCAAAAAGGGCGGAAAACCCGCCCTGAAACATAAGCCCTTTGAGGCTATTTGACAACCAAGAGCGGCACCTTGGAAATGCTGAGGAGTTTGGAAGTCACGCTACCCATGATGAGTTCCGAAAGCTTGGACTTACCCTGATAGCCGATGGCCAGGAGGTGCAACCCTTCCTTTTCGCCGTACTCCGCCAGGGCCTCCGCCGTGTGGCCCTCGAGGATCACACCCTCGTAGGGCACCCCTTTGGCCTTGGCCTCCTCGCTGCCCCGGGCCAGGATGGCCTCGGCTTCCTTGCGCAGCTCGGCCTCGAGCTCCACCATGGCCGCCCCCAGCTCCGCAAAATCCACGGGGATGGGGAGAACGTGTATGCCGATCACCTGGGCCCCCAGCTTCTGAGCCAGGTCCAAAGCCTCCTTGAGAGCCCGGTAACCAGTCTCGGAACCGTCCAATCCCACACCGATCTTTTTGATCTCCACTCTCATTTCATCTCCCTCCTAACGCGCACACTCTTCGGAAACACCCTTTATCTTTTCCAAGGCGTGAAAAAGGACCGGGAGGATGACCTGCATGGACTCCTCCACGGCCTTGGGACTGCCCGGAAGATTGATGATCAAGCTCTGCTTGCGAATGCCGGCTATCCCCCGCGAAAGCATGGCCCGCGGGGTGTGTTTCAGGCCTTCGAGCCGGATGGCCTCGGCAATCCCCGGGACCTCCCTTTCGATGGCGGCCCTGGTCGCCTCGGGCGTAACGTCCCGCGGGGAGAGCCCCGTCCCCCCGGTGGTGATGATAAGGTCAAGTCCCTTGCGGTCAACCCAATCGAGGAGGACGACCAGGATCTCTTCGTAATCGTCGGGTATCACCCGGTAGGCCAGGACCTGAAACCCGGCCTTCTCCAGGCTTTCCTTGATGAGGGGACCGGAGCGGTCCTCCCTCTCTCCCAGGGCCCCTTTGTCCGAAAGGGTCAGGACACCAGCGGTGAAGACGTCCCTCACTTCTTCTCCGCCTCCTCCTGGGCCTTGGCCTCGGCGATGATCTTCTCCGCGATCTGAGGAGGCACTTCCTCGTAATGGGAGAACTTCATGTGGAACGTGCCGCGCCCGCCGGTGATGGCGTTCAGATCCAGGGCGTAACGTTGCACTTCCGCCAGGGGCACGTGGGCCTTGATCACCTGGACCTTGCCCTTGGGCTCCATGCCCAGCACCTTCCCGCGCCGGGCGTTGATGTCGCCGATCACGTCTCCCATCACGTCCTCCGGGACCTCGATCTCGAGCTCCATGATGGGCTCGAGGAGGACCGGCTGGCACTCCTGCACACCCTTCTTGAAACACTGGGAGGCGGCGATCATGAAGGCCATATCCGAAGAATCAACCTCGTGGCTCTTACCGTCGTAGAACTGGACCTTCACGTCCACCACCGGATAGCCGGCAAGCGGCCCCTTCTCCAGGGCCTGCCGCACACCCTTTTCCACGGCGGGAACGAAGTTCCGGGGAACGTTCATCCCCACCAAGGTCTCGACGAATTCGAATCCGGCCCCGCGGGGAAGCGGATAGATGTGGAAGTGCACCTCGGCGAACTGACCGCGGCCGCCGGTCTGCTTCTTGTGGCGATAGATGACCCCTTCCCGGGGCTTCTTGATGGTCTCCCGATAGGGGATCTTGGGCAGGGAGAGGTCCACGTTGACCCCGTACTTCCTGGCCAGCTTCTCGATGGTGGCCTCGATGTGGATCTGCCCCAGCCCCCCGAGGAGGATCTCCCGGCTCTCCTCGTCGCGGGTGATGAGGAGACTCGGATCTTCCTCCTGGAGCTTGGCCAGAGCCGCACCGATCTTTTCTTCGTCGCTCCGACTCTTGGGATGCAGGGCGTAGGTGAGCACCGCGTGCGGAAGCTCCGGCATGGGAAAGATGACCGGCGCTTCCGGATCACAGAGCGTGTCTCCGGTCTTGGATTCCGAGAGCTTGGGAATGACGCAGATCATCCCCGGCACCGCCTCGTTCACCGGCTTGTGTTCCTTGCCCTCGGGAATGGCCAGGTTGGCGTACTTTTCCTTGATCTCCCGCACCGGATTGAAGATCGTCCCTTCCGCCGGGAGCGTGCCGGAGATCACCCGGCAGAAGGAAAGCCTGCCGGCGTAGGGGTCCATGAAGGTCTTGAAGATGATGGCCGAAACAGGGGCCTCGGGGTTCGGCTCGCGCTCGGTCTCCTCGCCGTCCGGGGTCTTCCCCACGCGCGGGCCCCGCTCCACAGGAGAGGGCAGAAAGTTGACGATGAGGTCGAGCAGGGGCTGGATACCGATGAGCTTGGCCACCGAACCGCAGGAAACCGGAACGAACCGCCCTTCGAGGATGCCCTTCTTGAGCCCCCTCACGATCTCTTCCGGGGTGAGCTCCCCTTCTTCCAGGAACTTTTCGAGGAGCTCGTCGTCGCTCTCGGCGGCGTATTCAATGAGGCTGGCGCGCAGCTCCTCCACGCGGTCAGCCACCTCGGAGGGGATGTCTATGGTCTTGGCCTTGCCGTCTTCGAACTCGTAGGCCTTCATGTTGATGAGATCCACCACCCCGCGGAAGGACTCCTCCTTCCCGATGGGATAGGCCACGGGGACAGCGCGAATCTCGAGCCTTTCCTCCATCACGGAGAGCGCCTTCTCGAAGTCCGCGTGTTCCCGGTCGAGCTTGTTGACGAAGGCGGCACACGGAAGCCCGAACTCCTTGACGAAGGCGAAGACCTTTTCCGTCTGCACCTTTACGGGATCCGTGGCCTCGATGACCAGGAGGGCGTTGTCCGCCGCCCAAGCCGCCAGCTTGGCCTCGGCGTTGAAGTTGTCGTCACCCGGAGGGTCGAGGAAGAAGATCTCGTGCTTCTTCCACGGAAAGTGGTGACAGGCCGTAGAAATGGTGATCTTTCGGTTCTGTTCCTCGGGCTCGAAGTCCAGGATGGTGGAGCCGTCGTCCACCCGTCCCAGCTTCTTGGTCTTTCCGGAAAGGTAGAGCATGGCCTCGGCCAAAGAGGTTTTCCCCGCCCCGCTTTGGGAGAGAAAGACGAGATTGCGGATCTTGGCGACTTCCATAGAGCCTCCTCGGAAGAGATTTGCCCTAAGCGAGGCTAGCGCAATCCATTCTCAAATGTCAAGAAATTGATAAATCGCGGGGGAAGGAGGAGAGAAATGATCGCGTTTTCTTAACAACCGCGCACGTTTACATCAACGAAACTCTACGATCCGGGATTCGTCAGAATTGGCCGCCGATGCGGAAGTTCCAGTTGCTCTTGTCCTCGTCTTCCTTGGCGTTGATGTTGTAGCCCCACTCTATGCGCAGCGGCCCCATGGGAGAGAGCCATCTGATACCGAGACCCACGCTCTTGCGCACCTCGGAAAGCCGCCAGCCCTCGTCTTCTCCCCAAACGTTACCCATGTCGAAGAAGACCACGCCCTTGAGCCCCATGCTTTTCACCAGGGGAAAGATGAGCTCGTTCTGCACGAAGAACATGCGCTCTCCGCCGATGCGCTCGCCGGTGTTGGGATCAACCGGGCTGATGTCCCCGTAGCGATAGCCCCGCACCGAATCGATCCCGCCGAGATAGAACTTGGCAAAGACCGGCAGCTTCCCGCCGGGGCCTTCGGTGACGTAGCCCAGCCCCAGGCGGATGTGTCCGGTGACGGAGCGCACCGTGGGGAAATAGATGCCGCCGGTGAAGGTGACCTTCTCGTAGGCGCTGTCGCCCCCGAGGAAGCCCCCGGCGTGCTCGTAGACCAGCGAGATCTTCGTCCCCCGGGTTGGGTCGAAGAAATGGTTGCGCGTATCGCGCGTGAAGCCGAGCTCAAGAGAGCTCGTGACGTGGATGTCCTTGGACTCGAGGATGATCGGCGAGGTGTAGTAGCTGTAGTCCGTGAGGTTCGAATCGTCGTAGTGGTAACCCAGGAAGACCCGCGTGTTGGGCGTGAGGAGATAGCCGAAACGTATCCCCCCGCCCTGACTGTCGCGCGTGTAGTCGTCGTATTCCCGCTCCCAGTCGTAGAGGTTCAGGGTGAGCGAAAGCTTTGAGTCGCGGAAATAGGGCTCGGTGAAAGAGAGGGAGTAGCGCGTCGTCCGGGCCCCGAAGAGTCCCTGGAAGGAGAGGATCTGGCCCTTGCCGAAGAGGTTGCGCTGGGAGATCTCGCCCATGAAGATGAGCTTGTCCACGGAGCTGTAACCCGCACCGATGCTGAAGGTGCCGGTGGGCCGCTCCTTCACCTTGACCTTGACGTCCATCTGGTTCTCCCGCACGCCCTTTTCCGTGGAGATGTTCACGTCGTCGAAGTAGCCCAGACGGCGCACGCGATCCTGGCTCTGCTTGAGCCTGGTGGCGGAAAAGGGTCTCTGCTCCACGATGAGGAGCTCCCGGCGGATGACCTTGTCCCGCGTGCGGGTGTTGCCCTCGATCTCGATGCGATTCACGTAGACCAGGGGCCCCTTGTCCACCTTGAGGACGATGTCCACCGTGTGGGTCTTTTCGTTCTTCTTGATCTCGGGGATGACCTCGGCGTAGGCGTAGCCCTTGTCCGCGAAGATGTCCGTGAGCTTCATGATGTCGCGCCGCAGGACCTCGCGGCTGAAGACCTTGGCCTTGCGAATCTCGAGCTGTTTCAGGAGGTATTCCTTGTTCTTGAAGAGGTCCTGCACGATGTCCACGCGGCCGACCTTGTACTGCGGCCCTTCCTCGATGGGGATGGTGATGTATATCCAGCGGCCCTCCTGCCGCACGCGCGGCTCCCCCACCCTTACGTCAATGTAGCCGTGGTTCTGATAGAAGGAGACGATCTTTCCGAGGTCCCGATAGAGGCCGCCGTAGCTGTAAACACCCGGCTCCACCCCGCCGCCGGAAAAGAGGGTCTTTATCTTCTTCACCCACGAGAAGGCCGATTTCTCGCTGATTTCCAGGAGATCCTTGAGCTCTTCGTCGGAAAAGGCCTTGTTGCCCTCGAACTCGATCTTCTTGATGTAGATCTTCTCCCCTTCCTTGATGTGGAAGACGACCTTCACCTCGTGCGGCCCCAGGGGCTTGACCTCCGGGACCACCTTCGTGTTGTAGTAGCCCCTTTCTTTGTAGAGGAGCTCGATCCTTTCGGCGGCTTCGTTCACCTTGTTGAGGTTGAGGATGGTGTAGGGCTTGAGCTCCGTGATCTTTTCCAGATCGCTCTTCTTGATGGCCTTGTTGCCCTCGTAGACGATGCGCTTGACCACGGGCTTTTCGCGCACGATGTAGGTGATCACCAAACCCTCGGGGGTCTCCTCGAGATCGGCCCGCACGTCGTCGAAATAGCCCAGCTTGAAGATGTTTTTCAGGTCCTCGCGCAGCAGGCGCGGGTCGAAGAGGTCGCCGGGTTTGAGCTTGGTCACGGAGAGGATGGCCTCCTCGTCCATGCGCACGTTTCCCCTCACCCTTACCGCGGCCACGGTCTCGCGCGCGAGAAGGACCCTGGCCACGACCTTGCCCACTTCTTCCTCCAGGGAGGCCCAGTCCCCGAGGCGCCCGGAGGCGTAAGCCCTCTTCACCACCCGGTCTGCACAATCCGCCAGACGCAGGTCCACGCTCACGTGCCCGGCGAGCACGTTCACCGTGCCCCACACCACCGCCCCGAGGCGCTTTTCCTCGCACAGACGCAGGGCCTCGGAGGAGGACATCTCCGCCGGCAGGGGGCCCAGGAGGTCCTCGGCCTTGATGGAGGGCACCACCGGTACCCCTTCCTTGGCCAGGAAGGTCTCCAGATGTCGCGGAAGATCGCGCGCAAGGGGCTCAACGTCCTGGGGGCCGTTCACCTTGAAGGGCAGGATGAGCACGGGCCGGAGCCTTCCCGTGGAGGCCCAAGCCTCTCCCAGACCGAGAAACACGAGGAAGAGGAGCAAAAGAAATTTTCTCATTCAAGACCTTCCTGACTCCAAGGCCAGGGTTTGTCGGGGGAGAGTTCGATCACCCGCCCGTCGGAGAGCCCCAGGACCCGCTCCATCATCGTCGCCAGTTCGGGATTGTGCGTCACGATCACCAAGGTCGTAGCATAGCTTCGATTTATCTGCAAAAGGAGATTGGCCACCTCGCGCGCCGTGCGCACGTCGAGGTTCCCCGTGGGTTCGTCCGCAAGGATCAGCGGTGGACGCAGGACCAGGGCCCGCGCGATGGCCACCCTCTGGCGTTCTCCGCCGGAGAGCTCCCCCACGCGATGCGTGAGCCTTTGCGCCAGCCCTACCCGTTCGAGGACCTGCCGGGCCATCTTCTGGGCCTCGGCGATGGTGTAGCCGGCGATGAGCGCCGGGAGCATGACGTTTTCCAGGGCGTTGAACTCCGGCAGGAGATGGTGGAATTGAAAGATGAAGCCGATCTTTTCGTTTCGGAAGCGCGAGATCTCGGGATCAGGCAGCGCAAAGACGTTTCGACCGAAGTGGCGCACTTCCCCGCTTGAGGGACGATCCAGGGTCCCGAGGATGTGAAGGAGGGTGCTTTTCCCCGAACCACTCGGGCCCACGATGGCCACCCGCTCCCCCTCTCTTATGTCCAGGTCAACGCCGCGCAGGACCTCCACCCGGCTGGCGCCTTCGCCGTAGCTCTTCGTAAGGTTGCGCACCTCGATGACCGTCTTAGCCATAACGGAGGACCTCCGCCGGGGGGAGCTTGGCGGCCTGCCGCGCGGGATAGATGGTGGCCAAAAGGGCCAGCAACAGGGCGGAAAGGGCGATGATGGTGACGTCCAGGGGCTCCACCAGGACCGGCAGGCGGTCCACGTAGTAGATGTCGCTCGGGAGCTTGACGATGGGATAGCGCGAGACCAGGAGGCAGAGGAGAAGCCCGCCCGAGACCCCCAGCACCGTGCCGGCCAGCCCCAGGAGGAACCCGGTGAGCATGAAGATCCGGAGGATGCTCCGGTCACACACGCCCATGGACTTGAGCACCGCGATGTCCGCCCTCTTCTCCCCCACGAGCATGATGAGCGCGGCCACGATGTTGAAGGCCGCCACCAGGATGATGAGGGTGAGGATGATGAACATGGCCGCCTTCTCCAGCTTGAGGGCGGAGAAGAGGTTGGCGTTCATGCGGTGCCAATCCACCACCCAGTAGGGGAAACCGAGCTTTTCGGCCAGCACCTTGGCGAACTCCGAAGCCGCCAGCGGGTCGTTCAGGCGGACTTCGAGATAGCTCACCCCCTGCTTGAGGCCCGCCAGGTGCTGGGCAAGCCCGAGGGGCACGAACCCCAGGTTGGCGTCGAATTCGTAGAGCCCGGTCTCAAAGAGGCCCACCACCTCGAGCGTCTTGATGCGGGGGAGGAAACCAAAGGGCGTGGACCGGCCGTCGGGCAGGATGAGACGCACCCGATCCCCCACGCCCACGCCCAGGCTGCGGGCCAGGCGCCAGCCCAGGATGATCCTCGGGGCGGCGTCTTCCAGGTCAAGGAGGCTTCCGGCCCGCATCTTGAGGCCGGAGAAGACCCGCTGGGCCTCCTTTCCCGGGACCCCGCGGATGACCACCCCGGCCTGACCGCCGCCTGAAGAAAGGAGCCCCTGGAGGTTCACGCACGGGAGCACGGCAAC
>JAADCO010000168.1 GCA_013154385.1 Thermodesulfobacteriota bacterium | reverse complement strand
TGGCCGAATGGCGGCGGAAGACCCCTTTTCGCTGGGAGCTCTTCGCCGCGCATCTGGACATGGGTTTCGAGACCGGCGAGGAGCACGAGAAAAACCTCTCGCGGCTTGCGGAATACTGCGCAGAGCTCGAGGTGCCCTTCCGCCTGGAGCGCACCAACTACGGCCCCATGGCGCTCGAGGCCCGGGAAAAGAAGGTCTCGGCCTGTTTCGTCTGCTCCTGGCATCGGCGCAAGCACCTCTTTCGCCTGGCCGGAGAGCACGGCTACACCAAGATCGCCTTCGGCCATCACAAAGACGACCTCATCGTCACCTTCTTCCTCAACATGTGCTACCACGGGGAGCTCTCAACACTCCTTCCCAAACAGGAGATGTTCAAGGGAAAGCTCTATCTCATCCGGCCCCTGATCTTTGCGGACAAGTCCCTCATCTCGGCCTTCGCCAAGAGGGAGGGGCTTCCGGTGTTCAAGAACCCCTGCCCCATAAGCGAAGAGACCAGGCGGGTGAAGATGGAGCGGTTCCTCGAAGAGAAGCTCTATCCCGAAAACCCCAAGTTCAAGGGCAACATCTTTCACGCCATCTTCAACTGTAAAACGGATTATCTGCCGAAACTCTGAGGGAGCCGGACCTTGCGGCCCGGCCCGTGGATCACTTCTTCTCCGAAGACGAAGAAGACGAGGAGGAAGACTCCTTAGAGGTGGACTTGCTCTCCGACTTGCTCTCGGTCTTTTTGTCCTTGCGGGCGTAGTCCGTCACGTACCAGCCGGAGCCCTTGAGGATGAAGGAGCTCTGGCTGATGAGCTTGCGAAGCTTGCCCTGGCAAACCTCGCAGGTGGTCAGCGGCTCGTCGGTGATCTTCTGCCACACCTCGAAGTGACGGCCGCAATTTTCACACTCGTACTCATAGATGGGCATCTCTCCTACCTCCTCCCGTAGATTTCGTCGAAACGGTCAAGCACCGTGATCATTTCTCTTTCGGGAACGCGGTGCAAGATCCTGCGCACCACGGCGTGCACCCGGCATTCCTCCTCGAACCGCGCCTCAAGGGGCATCCAGAAGCTTGCGGCGAAGCGGAGGAAGCGCACCATGTGCACGAACTCGTGGGTAAAAATATAAAGCAGGAGGGCGCGAAGGAAATCCCTCTCCCCGGTCAAAGAGAGGATCTTCTTCTCGGAAAGGAGGAGCCAGTAGAAGGGCCTCCTCTTGCGCGGCAAGAGCATCCGCGTCTCCCCGCGCAGGAGCCCGGCAAGAGCGTTGTCCGGCAAGGGAAAGAAGGGAAGGTCCCTTTCGGTGAAGACCTCGTACTGGAGGAACCGAAGGTCCCGGGAGGTCAGGCAAAAGGCCTCGCCCACCAGTTCCTCGGCCAGAGAGGAGGCCTCCGCCAAGAGCCTCGGCTCAAGGGAGGAATCAACCCCCCGGCTTAAGGGGCCTCCCCAGCCGGGTAGGAGCCAAGCCATTCCACGTGCACGCAGATCTTTTCCAGTTCGCGCAGACATTCCTTAACCGGCTCCTCCTCGGCGTGACCTTCGCAATCCAGGAAGAAGAGATAGCGCCACGGCTCACTCTTGGCGGGCCGGCTCTCGATCTTGGTGAGGTTTATCTGGCGCTTGGCAAAGCAACTGAGCACCTCGTAGAGGGCCCCGGGGCGGTCCGAGATGCTGAAGAAGAGCGAGGTCTTGTCGTGCCCCGTGGGCTCGGGACTCTGCTTGCCGATGATCCAGAAACGGGTGACGTTTCCCCGGAAGTCCTCGATGCGGCTGGCCACCACCTGAAGATGATAGGTGCGCGCCGCAAGGGGGCTCGCAATGGCCGCCACCGAGGGGTCCACCGCGGCCCAGCGGGCGGCAAAGGCCGTGGAGGAGACCTCCTCCACCGGCACGGAGGGAAGATTCTTCCGCAACCAGCGGCGGCACTGGGCCAGGGCGTGGGGATGGGAGAGAACCTTGCGGATGTCTTCCTTGCGCCCGGTCTGGTTCAGGAGGTCGTGGGAAATGGGCACGTAAACCTCCCCGCAGACCTGGAGCTTGTAGTCCGAAAAGGCGTCGAGGGTGGTAGAGACCGTGCCCTCGATGGAGTTTTCCACCGGCACCACGCCGAAGCGGGTCCGACCGGCCTCGGTCTCCTCGAAGACGTCGAGCACGGATTCGAGCGGCTGGAACTGCGCGCCGTGACCGAAAAACTTGATGGCCGCCATGTGACTGAACGTGGCTTCCGGCCCCAGATAGGCCACCTTCACCGCCTCCTGCGCCGAGCGGCAGGTGTTGATGATCTCCAGGAAGATGGCCTTGAGGCTCTCTTCCGGGAACTCTCCCTGGTTCTCCCGGAGGAGACGCTCAAGAAGAGACTTCTCCCGCCCCAGATCGAGCACGGTGAGCCCCATTTCGCGCTTGATCCGGCCCACCTCACCGACTATGCGGTATCTCTTCTTGAGGCATTCGAGGATCTGACGATCAAGGGCATCTATCTCCTGACGCAACCTGACCAGTTCTTCGTTCTTGTCCTTCATCTCCCTCTCCCCGGCCAAGGCCGGCATTTCTTGCAGGGACAGTATCCCTCGAAAAAGGCCTGCTTCATGTCCTTAAAGATAACGCGGTTCCTGAGAGAAGTCCTCCGCCCGTAGGGGCATCCCGGGCGATGAAAGCGTCGGGAACGACGGTTGCCCAGATAATAGGGCTCGCCGCGGAAGAGGTCCTCTCCCCAGAGGCCCCGTCCCGCCTTTATGGCCCGGCGCTCCGTCTCGAGGAGACGCGCGTAGTACTTGAGATTGGGGGGAAGATAACAGACAAAGGCCAAACCCTGGCCCACGAGCTCCTCCTGGACGAACGTGCCGTCCGGGAGGAAGACGTAGGCCAGGAGACGCCCGAAGCGGTCCCGGGGTTCTTCGGCGATCTCGAGCAGGACCGCCTTCCCCTTGACCAGCCTGTTGTTCAAGCGCTTGGCCACCAGGCCGAAGGGCTCTCCGGGCTCCCCTTCGTGGGGGATCTCCGGGGCGTTGATGCTTGCGTAGCGCACGTGATCCCCGGTCTCGATGACCACCGTGTCTCCGTCAATCACCCAGCGGACGTAGTGGCGCTCTACCTTTCGGGCGCAGGAGAGACCGGAGAGAAGCAGGAAGAGCAGAAAGGCTTGCAGGAAGATCTTGTATCGCGTCATAAGAGATGCGGGCCGGCGCGCCCCCCTGACCTAGCCTTCTTTCTTTTCCGGTTCCTTCTTTTGCTCGTTCTTCTGCTCGGTCTTGTCTTTGTCCGCCGGAGCGTTCTCCTTGAGGGATTCGGCCAGGGCGGCCTTTCGCGAAAGCTTGATCCGGCCGGCCTTGTCTATGTCAATCACCTTGACCAGGACCTCGTCACCCTCGCGCAGGATGTCGGTCACGTTGCGCACCCGCCGGTTGTCGAGCTGCGAGATGTGGATCAGCCCCTCGGTGCCGGGGAAGATCTCGACAAAGGCCCCGAAATCCGCCACCCGCGTCACCTTGCCGTGGTAGAGCTTTCCGACCTCGGCCTCGCGCGTCACCTCCTCGACCATCTTGGCCGCTTTCTCCGCCACCTCGGCCGAGGAAGAGTAGATGCGCACCGTGCCCGTGCGGTCGTCAATGTCGATCTTCACGTCACCGCAGGAAGCAATGATGCCCTTGATGGTCTTCCCACCGGGACCGATGAGGTCGCGCACCTTGTCGGGGCTGATCTGCACGGTGAGCATCTTCGGGGCGTAGACCGAGAGCTTTTCCCGCGGCTTGTCGAGCACCTTGCGCATCTCGTTGAGCACGTGGAACCGAGCCTGGCGCGCCTGCTCCAGGGCCCGGGTCATGATCTCCCGCGTGATGCCCGTGATCTTGATGTCCATCTGGAGGGCGGTGACCCCGCTTTCCGTGCCCGCGACCTTGAAGTCCATGTCGCCCATGCGGTCCTCATCGCCCAGGATGTCGGTGAGGATGATCACCTGGTCGTCTTCCTTGACGAGCCCCATGGCGATGCCCGCAACCATGTCCTTGATGGGGACACCGGCGTCCATGAGCGAGAGGGTGGCCCCGCAAACCGTGGCCATGGACGAAGAGCCGTTCGACTCGAGCACGTCCGAGACCACGCGAATGGTGTAGGGGAACTCCTCTTCCGTGGGCACCACCGGGGTGAGAGCCCGTTCGGCCAGCATCCCGTGGCCGATCTCCCGGCGGGACGGGCCTCTCAAGGGCCGCACCTCGCCCACGCAGTAAGGCGGAAAGTTGTAGTGGAGGATGAAGTGCTTGAAGACCTCCTCCCCGGGCATGTCAATGCGCTGCTCCTCTTCCGGGCTTCCCAGGGTGGCCACGGTGAGGACCTGGGTCTCGCCGCGGGTGAAGATGGCGGAACCGTGCGTGCGCGGGAGCACCGAGACCTCGGCCCAGATGGGGCGCACCTCCTCGGGCTTGCGCCCGTCCACGCGGCGCCCTTCCTTCAAGAGCATCTGGCGCATGAGCTCCTTTTCGAACTCTTCGAAATACTCCCGGATCTCCTTCTCGCGGTCGGCGTATTCCTCGCCCAGGGCCTCGAGCAGGGCCTTGAAGGCCTCCTTGCGCCGGCGGTTGCGCTCCACCTTGCTCGCGGTGGTGATGACCTCGCGGAGGGCCTTTTCCGAAAGCTCGCGCACCTTGGCCCGCAGCTCCTCGTCCACCTCGGGCTCCTCAAGGACCATCTTCTCCCGCCCGGCCTTCTCCCGAAGCTCGCGCTGAAGGGCAAGAAGCGGCTTCAGGTTCTCGTGGGCAAAGAAGAGGGCCTCGCTCACCACCTCTTCCGGCACCTCGCGCGCCATGCCCTCCACCATGACGATGGCCTCTTCGCTTCCCACCACCACCAGGTTGAGATCGCTCTCCTTGAGGAGGGCCGCACTGGGGTTCAAGACGAACTCCCCGTTCACCCGCCCCACGCGCACCGCCGCAATGGGACCGGCAAAGGGGATGTGAGAGATCTCAAGAGCCGCAGAGGCCGCGGTGATGGCCACGATGTCCGGGTCCACCTCCGGATCCATGGAGAGCACCGTAGCCATGATCTGGGTCTCGTAGCGCCAATTCTTGGGGAAAAGGGGCCGAATGGGGCGATCTATCAGCCGCGCGGTGATGATCTCCTTTTCGCTCCCCTTGCCCATCTCCCGGCGGAAGTAGCTCCCGGGGATGCGTCCCGCCGCGTAGTACATCTCCTGGTATTCCACCGTGAGCGGCAAAAAGTCCATGTCCTTGGGCTCATCCGCCGCCACCACCGTGACCAGGACCACCGTGTCGCCGTACTTGGCCCAAATGGCCCCGTGGGCCTGTTTGGCCACCTTCCCCGTTTCGAGCAAGAACTTCCGGCCAGCTATCTCCGTTTCCACCCGATGCATCGAGCCATCACCCCTCTTCGAAAGATTAAGCCCTCAAACCAAGGGCCTTGACGATTTCTCGATAGCGGTCGAAATCCGTCCGCTTGAGATAATTCAGAAGCCTGCGCCGACGACCAACCAGCTTGAGCAACCCCCGGCGGGAGTGGTGATCCTTCTTGTGGACCTTGAAGTGCCCTTCCAGGTGCTTGATGCGCGCCGTAAGCAGCGCGATCTGCACCTCCGGGCTGCCCGTGTCTCCGGGGTGCCGGGCAAACTTTTCGATGATCTCCTTCTTTACGTCGCTATCAAAGGCCATCTCCAAACCTCCTGATATGGAATTTAAGCCCAGGAGGGGACTACGCCACCCCCTGCGCGTGGCTAACTCTTTCTAACACTCCGCCCCCTGCGCATCAACCTAGAATCCTTCCGGGAAGACCCGCACCATCTTGACGTTGCCCGGACGATTCAGGTCTTCGGGGTATTCGATCACCGCCACCAGGGACCCTTCCGGCGTGACCAGGCGCAACCAGGGCACGCGCGGCTTCTGCGGCACCTTCTGGAGCCGGATCATGTTGGCCAGGGCCGAAACAGCCAGCGGCCGACCGTTGCGGATGCGCCGGGCGACCTCCGGGCCCACGGTAAGCGCCGGGATGAACTCAAGGGCCCTTGCCGGCGGGATGATGCGCCTCTCGATGCGCCCGCTCTCCACCTCTTCGTCGAAACGCTTGAGGGTGATGGCCTGGTCAATGGTGAAGGATCCCTTGCGCAGGCGGCGCAGTTTCACCAGGGTCGCCCCGCAACCAAGCCTTTGCCCCACCTCGTGGATGAGCGAACGAATGTAGGTGCCCTTGCTGCAATAGATGCGAAAGTGAACGTAAGGAGGCTCGTACTTCAGGGCCTCAAAGACGAGGATCTCCACCTTCTTCGGCGGTTTCTCGACCTTCAATCCTTCCCGGGCGTACTTGTAGAGCGGCCTTCCGTGGAGCTTGGCCGCGGAGAAGGCCGGAGGGGCCTGCTCGATCACGCCCACGTATTCGTCAAAGACCTTCTGGATCTCTTCCAGACTCAGCTCCGGCACGGGGTTCCGTTCCACCACCTCGCCGGTGATGTCGTAGGTCTCGGTCACCAGGCCGAGCTCGAAATGTCCCTCGTATTCCTTGTCGCCCTCGAGGATGAACTGCGCAAGCTTCGTGCCCCGCCCGAGACAGATGGGGAGCACGCCCGTGGCAAAGGGATCGAGCGTGCCGCCGTGTCCGGCCTTCTTCACCCGCAGCTTGCGCTTGACGTGTTCCACCACTTCCGTGGAACTCATGCCTTCCGGTTTGTCTATGATCAAAACACCGTCTTTCATGCGAAAAGGGCCTCCAGTTCCTGACGAAGGATGTGATAGAACCGACCGGGATCATCCTTGAGACGAAACCCCGCGGCACAGCGGTGTCCGCCACCGCCGAAGCGGGCGGCGAACCGCGCCACGTTCACCCGGCCCCGGCTGCGGAGACTCACCGAGATCTCCCCTGGCTTGACCTCCTTGACGAGGGCCGTGACCTCCACGCCGTCTATGGAGCGGAGAAAGGTGGCGAAGTCTTCGGGATCGGACTTCGTGGCCTGGCAACGTTCGTAGTCTTCGCTCTTCAGCACGGAGATGGCCACCTTTCCCTCGGCCAGCAGACGCAGCCTTTCGAGCACCAGCTTCAGGAGGCAGAAACGCGAGAGGGGATAGTGCTCGGTGAGCATCTCGGCGATCTTGGCCGGGTCCGCCCCGGCTTCGGCCAGCTCCTTGGCCATGGAAAAGGCCTCGGCCGTGGTCTGCTGGAACCGAAAACCGCCGGTATCGGAAAAGATGGCGGTGTAGAGGTTTTCGGCGATCTCCCGGGTGAGGGGAACGGATAGCTCCCGCAGGAGGTAAAAGACCAGGGCGCCGGTGGCAAAGATCGGCTCGACCAGGCGCAGATGCCCCAGATCGCCCGAGACCTCGTGGTGATCCAGGACGAGGACCTCTTGGAGTGAATCCACGAACTCCGCCGCCCCGCCGATGCGCGAAAGATCGCCGCAGTCGAGCACGATGGCCGTCCAGCGGGAATCCGGGGGAAGGGAGTAGCGGATCTTTTCCACCCCCGGCAGCCAGGCGTAAGAGCGCGGGATCTCCTCGTCGAGATAGGGCCAGACCTCCTTGCCCAGACTTTCCAGGGCGGCGGCCAAACCCAGCATGGACCCGATGGCGTCTCCGTCAGGGTTTATGTGGCTCACCAGGAAGAAGCGCTCCCGCTCCCGGATGAGGGCGGCCATTTCCTCAAGAACCTTCATTCCTGATCCTCTCAAAGAGGGCGTCCAGTCTCTCCTCTTCGGCGCTGCGCTTGTCGAGGACGAATTCGATCTCCGGGACGAAGCGCGTGTGGAGACGCTTGGAAAGGAGACGGCGGATGTAGGGAGCGGCCCGCGAAAAACCCCGGGCCACGGTCTCCTCTTCGACCTCTCCGCCGTGAACCTGGTAGAAAATCTTGGCGTATTTCAGATCCGGGCTGACCTCCACGCGGGAGATGGTAATCAGCCCCTGGAGCTCCGGATCGGAGAGCTCCTCCCGGATGATCTGCGACACTTCTTCCTGGATGAAATCCGCCAAACGGCGGTCACGATGGCCTTTCATGGTTACATCGAAATGATGTCTATCTCCGCTTGGATGATCTCAAAGTCTTCGAATTCTTCCATGTAGTCGAGCACCTGGTCCAGGATCCGGTTGATGAGGCGGCTGTCCGGACCAACGGTGGTGATCCCGAGGACGGCCTTCTGCCAGAGATCCTGGTCCGCCACCTCGGAAACCGCCACGTTCTTGAAGCGGCCGTTCATCCGCTGGATGAGGCGCTTCACCACCTGGCGCTTGCCCTTGAGAGAGCGCGTCTCCGGGATATGGAGCGAGACCTTGAGCACCCCAACGACCATCTTCCCTAGAGCTGGCGCTTGATCTCCACCAGTTCAAAGGCCTCGATGACGTCTCCAACCTTGATGTCCTGGAAGTTCTCAAGCCCCACACCGCACTCGTAGCCCGCCGGCACCTCTTTGACGTCTTCCTTGAAGCGCCGCAGAGAGGCGATCTTTCCGGTGTAGATGACCACGTTGTCCCGCAGGAGCCGCACCTTGGCCCCGCGCTCGAGCTTCCCTTCCTTCACGTAACAACCGGCCACCACTCCCACCTTGGGCACCTTGAAGGTGGCCCGCACTTCGGCCACGCCCAGGATGCGCTCTTCGTACTCCGGCTCGAGCAGACCGCTCATGGCGGCCTTCACTTCCTCGATGAGCTTGTAGATCACGTCGTAGAAGCGGACCTCGACCTTCTCCTGCTCGGCCAGACGCTTGGCCTGGGCCGTGGGCCGGACGTTGAAGCCGATGACGATGGCGTCCGAGGCCGAAGCCAGCATGATGTCGCTCTCGGAGATGGCCCCGATGCCGGAGCGGATGATGTTCACCCGCACCTCGTCGGTGGAGAGCTTGCGCAGCGAATCCATGAGCGCCTCGAGGGTGCCCTGGACGTCGGCCTTGAGCACCACCTTGAGCTCCTTGATCTCGCCCTCTTTGAGCTTCTCGAAGAGCTTTTCGAGGGACATCTTGGCCTCGCGGGCCACTTCGGCCTCGCGCTGCTTCCGCGCCCGATACTCCGCCACCTTGCGGGCCTTCTGCTCGTCGGGCATGACGATGAAGTCGTCACCGGCCTGCGGCACCTCGGAGAACCCGAGCACCTCCACCGGCGTGGCGGGACCGGCCTCCTTCACCCGTCGCCCGCGCTCATCGAGCAT
>JAADCO010000046.1 GCA_013154385.1 Thermodesulfobacteriota bacterium | reverse complement strand
GTGTGAGACCTCCTGCCCCTGGTGAGGCCCGGTCCGTTCCGGGCCTCACATTTTTCTAGACTAGCCGCTTGGCCCCGTATAAAAATGGAAGTTGAAACGCAAATCCTTGAAGGAGGGGACCATGGCCGGAACCTATGCGGGCTGTATCCTATGGGTGAACCTGAGCACCGGGGAGATCAGGAAGGAAGAGCCCTCGGAGGAAGTCTTGAGGAGATTCATCGGGGGCCGGGGACTGGGAGCCTACTATCTCTCGAAGTTCACGAAGCCCGAAGTTGATCCCTTCTCCCCGGAGAATCTTCTCATCTTCGCCACCGGACCGCTCACCGGAACGGCGGCTCCGGCCGGCGGACGTTACGTGGTGGTCTGCAAGAGCCCCCTCACCGGTCTCATGGCGGGCTCAAACTCCGGCGGCCACTTCGGAGCGGAGCTCAAGGCCGCGGGTTACGACATGCTCGTCTTCGAAGGTGCCGCCAAAGAGCCGGTCTATCTTTCCATTCGCGACGATCAGGTGGAGCTCAAGCCCGCCGGGGATCTCTGGGGGCTGGAAACCGACGTGGTCACGGACCGTCTCCTCGAAGAATTCGGAGATCCCAAGGCGCGTGTGGCCTGCATCGGCCCGGCGGGTGAGAACCTGGTGCGCTTTGCCTGCGTGATCAACGACAAGACCCGGGCCGCCGGTCGTTCGGGCGTGGGCGCGGTCATGGGGTCCAAGAAGCTCAAGGCCATCGTGGTGCGGGGCAGCAAGCGTCTCAACGCCCCGGACGAGGAGGTCTTCAAGAACTTCATCCGCGAAAAGGTGGAGAAGTTGCGCGGCCATCCCGTCACCGGCGAGGCCCTGCCCAAGTACGGGACCAAAGTTCTCGACAACATCATCAACCAAAACGGCCTCTATCCCACGCGGAACTTTCAGACCGGGGTCTTTGAGTCCACGCACGAAGTCTCCGGCGAGGCCCTGGTGGAGAAGGGCTATCTCAAGAAGAACAAGGGTTGCTACGCCTGCCCCATTCGTTGCGGGCGGGTCACCGAGCTTCCCACCGGCAACAAGGGCGAGGGGCCGGAATACGAAAGCGGTTGGGCTTTCGGTGCCTGCTGCGGGGTAAAGGACCTCATCGCCATCACCGAGGCCAACTACCTTTGCAACCGTCTCGGTATGGACACCATTTCCTGCGGCGTGACCATCGCCTGCGCCATGGAGCTCTTTGAAAGGGGCTATTTGCCCAAGGAAGACGTAAAGCCCGGTCCGGAGCCCACTTTCGGGAGCTCGGAGGCCATCGTCTACTACACCAAGGCGCTCGCCTATCGCGAGGGCACCCTGGGAGACAAGCTGGCCGAAGGGGCCAAGCGCCTGGCCGAAGCCTACGGTCATCCCGAACTCGCCATGACGGTGAAGGGCCAGGAGCTTCCGGCCTACGATCCGCGCGGGGTCCAGGGCCAGGCTCTGGCCTACGCCACGGCCAACCGCGGGGGTTGCCACGTGCGGGCCTATCTCATCGCCCCGGAGATCCTGGGCATTCCCGAAAAGCTCGATCCGCAGTCCACGGAAGGAAAGGCCCAGTGGGTGAAGGCCTTTCAGGACCTCACCGCGGTCATTGACTCCCTGGGCATCTGTCTCTTCACCTCTTTTGCGCTTTCCGCCGAGGACTATCGGGACCTTCTCACCGCGGCCACGGGTTTTGACTACACGCTTGAGGAGATGCTCAAATGCGGTGAAAGGATCTGGAACCTCGAGCGGGTCTTCAACCTGGCGGCAGGGCTCGATCCCAAAGACGACACTCTGCCCAAGCGTTTCCTGGAAGAGGCCATGCCCGAAGGGCCCAACAAGGGCGCGGTGGTCAAGCTCTCCGAGCTGCTTCCGGAATACTACAAGGTCCGCGGCTGGGAAGACGGCCGCCCGACGAAGGAAAAGCTCGAAGAACTCGGTCTCTAATCTGAGGGGGCCTCTGGGCCCCCTCGGCCCTCCTTTTTCGCTCAAGGATTTTCCCCTTCCGTCCGATCCTATCTTAGGCTTCCCGGCTTTCTTTGCGGGGGCTTTCTGTTCCACGGCCAAGAGGTTTTTATGGAAAGGGTCTCAAGCGGGATCGAGGGTCTCGACGTCGTCCTCGGTGGGGGATTCTTCCGTGGTGCTTCCTATCTCGTCGTGGGCGACGTGGGCACGGGCAAGACCATCTTCTCCCTCCAATGGTTGCTCGATGGTCTGAAGCGCGGAGAGAAGGTCCTCTACATCACCCTCGCCGAAAGCGCCAAACAGATCCGTCACAACGTAAGCGGGCTCTCCTGGGACCTTGAGGGCCTCGAGATCAAGGACTTTTCCCCGGCGGCCACGGAGCCGAACCATCTGGACGACTACGAGATCTTCTTCCCTTCTGAAGTGGAGGAAGAGCCCTTCTGGCAGAAGGTCTACCGCGCCCTCGAAGAGGTCTGCCCCGCACGACTGGTCCTCGATTCCGTGAGCGTGTTCCACGATCTTTCCGCCAACGAATACTCCTTTAGGCGTCGCCTGATAGCCTTTGTCAAGCACCTTTTCGACCGCGGCTGCACCACTCTTTTCCTGGCGGACGCGCGGGAGATGAAGAGTCTCGTCTCCATTTCCATGGCCGTGGACGGGGTCCTCCGTCTCCATCGGCGTCTCTCGAAGACCCACTTCGTCACCCTGCGTCTTCTCGAGGTGCTCAAGTTTCGTGGCTCAGACTTCGTCTCCGGCCATCATCCTTTCCGCATTACCTCCGAAGGCCTAAAGCTCTTCCCCCATCTCGTCGAGAGACCCGCCTCCCGTTTGGCGGATCAGACGGTCTTTTCCTCGGGCATCGAGGAGCTTGACGAACTCCTCGGCGGGGGAATAGAGGCCGGCACGGTGACCCTCATCACCGGGCCGAGCGGGCTCGGAAAGTCGAGCCTTGCGCTTCAGTTCCTCACCCAGATCGTCTCTTCCCAGCAGACGAAGGGGATCTACTTCTCCTTCGAAGAGTCCCTGGAAAGCGCTCTCCGGCGTTGCGCCCGCCTGGGCATCCCCCTTGCGCCCCTTCTTGAGGAGGGGCGGTTGCGGTTCGTGCGCGTGAACCCGCTTGAGCTCTATCCGGACGAGTTCCTCGCCGTGGTGCGGAAGGAGGTGGAGGAGGGGGCACGGGTGGTCGTGCTCGACAGCACGAAGGTTTACCTGCTGGCCATGGAGGACTACGGAAACATTCGCGCGCACTTCTACAACCTGGTGGCCTTTCTCACCTCCCACGGGGTGACCACTTTTGTGGTCAACGAGATAGAGGACTTCCTCGGCGGCTCGAAGATAAGCGAGATCGGAATCAGCAACCTGGCCGATAACATCGTGGTCCTGCGCTATCTGGAACACGAAGGTCGCATCATGAAGGTCATCAATTGCCTGAAGAAACGCCTCGGCCGCTGTCAACCGGACCTTCGATCCTTCGAACTCACCGCCGAAGGGCCAAAGGTGGGAGAGAAGCTCAAGCATCTGAAAGGGGTCTTGTCCGGTGTCCCTCGGATAGGTTGATAATGAGAAGAGCGTCGGGAACTTCCGGCATACTGCTCCTTCTTTCGCGCCAGGGGGATCTGCGTCTCCTCAGGGATCTGCTCGAGGGGAAGGGTTACCGGGTCTTTACCGAACTTCCCGCCGAGGGGTCCGCCGCGGAGGTGGACGTCGTCCTCTTCGACGTGCGCGGCCCGAAAAAGCTGCTGGAGGAGGTGTTGCTCCTAAAGAAGAGGAGCCCGCTCTTTTTGCCCGTCATCGCCCTGGTGCGCAGCGGCGTGCGGGTTGACGGCCTCTACAAGCTGGGGTTTGACGACTGCATCCATTACCCGGTCTATCAGGCCGAACTCCTCAAGCGGCTCGAGTTCTTCCTGCGTTTCCGCCAGAAGCTCCGGGAACTCAAGGAAAAAGAGGAGGACCAGAGGCTCAAGACCCTGGGCTTCCTGGCCCTGGGCATCGCCCACGATTTCAACAACTTTCTCACGCCCATCCTGGGCTACGTGGATCTCTGCCTGCTCGAGGTCCAGCAGGGCCGGGTCTCGGAGCGCGTGGTCTCCTATCTTCAGCGCATCCGGGAGATCGTCAACCAGTCGAGGTCCCTGGTGGAGCAGATCTCCCTCTTCTGCAACCCGGACCAGAAACCCTACAAACCCGTGGACGTGGCCCAGGAAGTGGCCAACATCGAGCCCCTGCTGCGGGCCGCGGTGCCCCTGCACATAGACTTTCAGCTCGAGATAAAGGGGGATCACCTCTGGGTCAGGTTGCACCCCGGAAAGATCCATCGCCTCCTTTTCAATCTCCTGACCAACGCCATCGAGGCCCTCGGCGAACAGAGGGGCCACATCAAGGTGGAGGTCTTTCGCCGGGCTTCGGAAGAGGGGGAATGGGTCTTCCTTGTGGTGGAGGATGACGGCCCCGGTCTTGAGGAAGGCGAAAGAGAGCGGATCTTTGATCTCTTCTACTCCTCCACCGAGGGCGTGGGCATCGGGTTGAACATCGTGAAGAGCATCGTCGAGGAGGCCGGCGGCGAGATCGAGGTGGAGAGCGCCCCCGGGAAGGGCGCGCGCTTTGAGGTCCGCCTGCCCCTGGCCGACGCGGTGCCCGAGGAAAGCCCCTTCGTGCCCGGGGTGGCCGAGGCTTCCGCCAGAAGGAGCGGGCCGGGAAGGGTGCTCCTCGTGGACGACGAGTTCACCATCCTCGAGCTGTTAAAACAGTTTTTCGAGGCCCAGGGCTTTGAGGTGCTCACCGCCTCTTCGGCGCGGGAGGCCCTCGAACTCTTCCGAAAACACGAAGACATCGTTCTGGTGATCTCGGACTTCTATCTCCCGAACATCACCGGTGACGCCCTGTTGCGGGAGATCAGGCGGGAGAATCCGGAGGTCCCGGTCATCCTTTGTTCCGGAGAGGAAAAACCGGACGTAGCCGACCTTCCGCGGCTCAAATTCATCAGGAAACCGTTTTCACTCAAGGATTTGCACGAATTGGTGACGGAGCTATTGGGGGCGGAGGAGCCCCTCGTGGAAGGAGGGAGGGCCTCCTAGGCCCTCCCGTGACGGACTCTAAAGGGTCTTTTTCTCTCGCCGCATGGCCACCAGGCCCGTGCGCACGAGTTCCTTGATGCCCAAAGGACGCAAGAGCTCGATGACCGCCTCGATCTTGCTCTCCGTGCCCGTGACCTCTACGGTGTAGGTCTTGGGGCTTACGTCTACGACCTTGCAACGGAAGATATCGCACATCCGGAGGACTTCGGCCCGGGTCTCCTTTTCGGCGCGGACCTTGATCAGGGCCATTTCCCGCTCGACGAACTCTCCCTCCTCGGTCACGTCCACCACCTTGTAGACGTCTATCAGACGACGGAGCTGCTTGATGATCTGCTCGATGATCATGTCGTCCCCATGGGTGACCAAGGTGAGATGGGAGAGCGTGGGGTCCAAGGTCTCGGCCACGCAGAGGCTGTCGATGTTGAATCCGCGCCCGGAGAAGAGCCCGACGATGCGGGCCAAAGCCCCGGGGGTGTTTTCCACGAGAACCGATAGGGTGTGTTTCTTCTCCATAGCTTCTCTCCTTTACACCAGGATCATTTCCGTTGTCGCCCGCCCAGCGGGGACCATGGGGAAGACGCCTTCTTCAGGGGCGATGTGGATGTCCACCAGCACGAGGCTGTTGGTCTCCAGGGCCTTCTTGAGCACGGGTTCCACCTCCTCGGGTTTGGTGGCCCGAAGACCTACGGCCCCGTAAGCGTCGGCCAGCTTGACGAAGTCCGGGATGGTGGCGAACTGCACCGCCGAATAGCGCCGGTCGTAGAAGAGCTCCTGCCACTGGCGCACCATGCCCAGATAGCCGTTGTTCAGGATGATGACCTTGATGGGGAGCTTTTGGTCCATCGCGGTGGCCATTTCCTGGATGTTCATCTGGATGGAGCCGTCTCCGGCGATGTCGAGCACGAGCTTGTCCGGATGGGCCATCTGGGCCCCGATGGAAGCCGGGAACCCGTAACCCATGGTGCCCAGTCCTCCGGAAGACAGCAGGGTGCGAGGACGGTCGAACTTGTAGAACTGGGCCGTCCACATCTGGTTCTGGCCCACCTCCGTGGCCACGATGGCCTCACCCTTGGTCAGCTCGTAGAGCTTCTCGATGACGAACTGGGGTTTGATATGTTCGCTATCCTGTTTGTAGGAAAGCGGATAACGCCTCTTCCAGATGTCGATCTGTTCCCACCATTCTTTGAACTGCTCCTTCCAGAGCTTGGCCGGGCGGCCCACTTCGCGGATGACTTCGAGCAACCGCGCGAGGGCGCGCTTGCAGTCACCCACGATGGGCACGTCCACCCGGACGTTTTTCTGGATGGAGGTGGGGTCAATGTCTATGTGGACGATCTTGGCCATGGGGGCAAAGGCGTCCACCTTACCCGTGACCCGATCGTCGAACCGGGCGCCAACGGCAATGATGAGGTCGCTGTTGGCCACGGCCATGTTGGCGTAGTAGGTGCCGTGCATCCCGAGCATCCCCAGGGAATACTCGTGGGTGCCGGGGAACCCACCGAGCCCCATGAGCGTCATGGTGACGGGGAGATGGAGGAGCTCGGCCAGTTCGCGCACCTCCTCGTGCGCCCCGGAAGAGATCACGCCGCCGCCCACGAGGAGCACCGGCCTGGTTGAGGCCTCAAGCAGGCGGTAGGCCTTCTCGACCTGCTTGCGATGCGGTTCGTAGACCGGATTGTAGCTGCGGAGCTTGATCTCCTCCGGCCAGACGAATTCCGTCTTGGCCTGCTGGACGTCTTTGGGAAGATCCACCAAGACCGGCCCCGGACGCCCGGTGCGGGCGATGTGGAAGGCCGCCTTGAGCGTCCAGGCGAGGTCTTCGACGCGCTTGACCAGGAAGTTGTGCTTGGTGCACGGACGCGTGATGCCGGTGATGTCTACTTCCTGGAAGGCGTCGTTTCCGATGAGCTTGGTGGGCACCTGGCCGGTGAGCACCACCAAGGGGATGGAATCCATGTAGGCCGTAGCGATCCCGGTGACGGTGTTCGTGGCCCCGGGACCGGAGGTCACCAGACAGACTCCTACTTTGCCCGTGGAGCGTGCCAGCCCGTCTGCCGCGTGGGTCGCTCCCTGCTCGTGCCTGACGAGCACGTGTTTGATCTCCGGCGTGCGGTAGAGTTCGTCGTAGATGTCGATCACCGCCCCGCCGGGATACCCGAAGATGATGTCCACACCCTCTCTCTTGAGGGCCTCCACGATGATCTGTGCGCCAGTCATTTTGGTAGCCACTACTCCTTGCCCTCCTCCTGACGGTATTTTTCCACGATGGCCATAATCTTGTCTTTTAAGGCCAGCTTTTGGAATTGAATCCTCTTCTTTTCGATTTCCTCTTCGGTGGTGAGATAAGGACGGCGGTGGAACTCTTCGAGCTTCTGATCGAGGGCGCGATGTTCCTCGACCAGTTGACGGAGCTCTTCGTCCTGAGCCGCATACTTGGCAATCAATTCCTTATCTTTATCCATAGGACCTCCTTCAGATGTGGAATTGGTCATTTAAAGCCCAAAATCAGGGCTGTCAAGCGATTGTGAAAATAAAAACTTGCTGTCCTGCGCCTTCCGGCGATCTTTTCTTGAGCATTGTTTCCTAACATCAATTTCTGCCGACCAAAACCCATTTGTGAAAAATTTTCAAAACCCGTGACGGGCATAGATCTCTTTCACCTTTTCGGTCAGGAGAAAGTCTTTCCACGCTCTGGCCAAGGGATGGTCCTCCGCACCCTTCCGCAGGGCTACCTGGTATCGGCTGCGCGCGGTCTCCCCCTCGGGAAAGGTTATATAGTCGAAGAGCGGTTCGGGAAAGAAGCGCGGGTTCTGATAGTAGTAGGCGAAGTGGAAATAGAGCGGGGCCACGTCCGCCAGGTCGTGATAGACCATCGCCGGGACCTCGCGATGATGGATGACCTGGCTCTTTAGGGCCTCCTTTTCGATCTTTTCTTTGAGCCCCGGAACGTGGGAAAGGGCCTCGATGTAGCTCTTGAAGGAGTTGACTTCGGTCTTCGGGTTGGAGATGGCGATCCTTACGTCTTCCCGCAGGAGGTCTTCCGGGCCTTTGATCCCTTTGGGGTTTCCCCTCTTTACCACCAGGACCACCCCGCGGTTTTCCATGAAGGTCTCCGGGGAAACGACCTTCTCTTCCACCTTGGCCATGAACTCCGGCGGGGCCATGACGATCTCCGGCTCGAGATGGAGCACGAGGTTTCCGACGGCCAGAGGCTTTCCTTCTAGCACCGGACGAAAACGAGGCGGGGGCAGGGTGACGTAGAAGACCTCGACCTTGCGTCCCACTTCTTGGCCGAAGGCCTCTATCACTTCGGGGATGACCATGAACTGGTTGCCTTCCATGACGATGGTGAGCTCGGCCCGGCAGGGGTCGCCGTGGAAGTCGTAAACCACGTTGCTCCCCGGGAGGAAGACCCCTTCTTGGCCGGCTCCGGTGTCCAGGGGCCAGGGCAGGTACAAACACTCCATGTTTTCCAAGATTTCACCCCCTTTTTCGGTCTTTCTCCTTTTCTTCTAGACCTTTCGTCTGCTTCCGTCTAGAAAATTCTCGGGAGGCCGGCCGGGGAAGGCGCAGAAGAGTTTGTCAGAGCTTCTTGACAAGGATTTTAAAGGTTGATAGTCATTCTATAGATTTACCGTAGGCGCGTAGCTCAGTGGGAGAGCGCTTGCTTGACGCGCAAGAGGTCGGCGGTTCGATCCCGCCCGCGCCTACCACGAAGGTAAAGGCATCTTTGGGTGATGAGCCCAAAAGATGCCTTTTAATTTTATGGCCCCAAGAGAGTTTGCTTCCTTTCTCTCGGTGGCCGATCAGTGGACTAGCGAGGAGGGAAAGTGGAAATCAGGATCCTCTTACCCGGTGGAGAGGAGAAGGCGTTTCCGAAAGGGACCAAAGTCGGTGAAATCCTGAAGGACCTGGAACGGAAGGACATCGTCGGGGCCAAGTTCAACGGCCAACTGGTGGATCTCGAGACCCCTCTTTCAGAAGACGGTGAGTTGGTTCCCCTCACCGCCGAGGACCCCGAAGCCCTCGAGCTCCTTCGTCATTCCGCAGCGCACGTGCTGGCCCAGGCGGTCAAGGAGCTCTTTCCCGGCGTCAAGCTCGGCATCGGCCCGGCCACGG
>JAADCO010000097.1 GCA_013154385.1 Thermodesulfobacteriota bacterium | reverse complement strand
CGGCCTCGAGGAAGCCCCCTTCACCGTAGACCATCTCCATGAGCATGTCGTTCAGCTTGATGCAGGCCCCAAGAGGGGTCTTGGCCCGCTTGCGTTCCATGTCTATGCGCCATTGAAACCGCCGCAGGCGGTCCTGGCGCTCTTCAGGGGCCTGGGAAATGGTCTCTTCGATCAGGGCCCGACGGCGGGCCTCAAAGGCTTCGGGGTCTTCCTGGGCCAGGCGGGAAAGCTCCTCAAACCATTGCTCGAAGTTTTCCGCGGGCATGCAGACCTCCGTTAGAAGGGTTTGATCTTCCGTTTTTCGGGGACGTCTCTCTTGAGCGGGACGTGGTTTTCCCCGTAGAGGACGGTCTTCAACCATTTGAAACCGAACTGGAGAAGGGCGAGATCGTCCTCTTTGATGCGTTCCAGGGTTTCCTTGTCCACGTCGTAGATCTCGAGGAAGCGGCTCTCGAAGATGAAACGCCGGAACCGCTCGGGATTGGTGCTCACCATGAAGAAGAGTTCGAGGCTCTTTTTGGGCACCTCGATGGGGCCGAGGGATTCCTTCTTCATGATGATTTCGGCCCATTCGAGGACGGGTTCTTCGAACTCGGGGATCCCCTGGGAGCGCCGATACTCCTCCACGGTGATCTCCGGGCCGCTATCGAGCCCCTGACAGAACCCTTCCTTGACGAGATAGTAGAAGTCTTCGTTGCGGCCTTCGTCCCGGTTGCGAAAGATGCCCAGCCCCAGCGGATAGTAGCGGCACGCCAGAGGACGGTCTTCGTAGACCGTGCAGCCCTTTTCGCTGACGAACGGACAGGTCTTGTGTTCGTCGTCCCGCATCTTGAGGCGGGCCACCGGGAGCTTGGACTTGGGAAGGATGAAGGGTTCCGTGTACTGGATAAGGAATTGGTCGGTGGTCATCTTGAAGCGGTTTCTCAGGCGCAGGATGTCGTAAGGGGTGAGCGGAAGATAGAGGTCCGAGCAACAGAGCTTGAAACAGGGCACCCCGGGCCCACACTGGAAGACAAATTTCGTGTGCGGTTCGAGTTTGATGGGAACGATGATTCTATCTGTTCCGCGCAGTTCGGTAATAGCTTCGCCCATGACCAACCCCTTTTGGGAAGATTTCTTCCATACTCTATTCCAAATCCCGGGGTTGGGCAAACGGCCTCAGTTCTTCTTTTTCCGCAATCTGGCGCCAAAAAACCCGTCCAGATCGTGCCGATGGGGATAAGTGCGCAGGAAGCCGTTTTCAACCAGTTCCTGGGCCGAAGGCGGAAGGGCCTTGCGCGCGTCTTCTATTTCGAATTCCGGGTGTTCTTCGAGGAAGCGACGGATGACCTCTTCGTTTTCCTCGGGCTCGAGGCTACAGGTGGCGTAGACCATCACGCCGCCCTCTTTGAGGAGCGGGGCGAGCGATTTCAGGAGGGCGAGCTGTTTTTCGGGAATTCTTGCGAGGTCCTCGGGGGTGCGGGCCCACTTGATGTCGGGATGCCGGCGGATGATGCCGGTGCCGGTGCAGGGGGCGTCTATGAGGATGCGGTCGAAGAAGTTTCCCCCCAGGACCTCGATGGCCTTGGTGGCGTCGGCGGTCATGACCTCGATGTTGGTGATGCCCAGGCGGCGGGCGTTCTCCTGGAGGCGTTTGAGGCGCCATTCGTAGATGTCGAGCGCGTAGATGCGCCCGGTATTTCGCATGAGCTGGGCGAGGTGGGTGGTCTTCCCGCCTACTCCGGCGCAGGCGTCGAGGATCCTTTCTCCCGGCTGGGGGGAGACGAGATAACTCACGAGCTGGCTGGCTTCGTCCTGGACCTGGAGCCAACCCACCTTGTAGGCCTGGAGGTTGGTGATCCGCCCGCGGAAGCCGTGAAGGACGATACCGTCCGGGCTGTATCGGGTGGGGGCGGCTTCGGGGACGTCGCTCTTCAGATAGAGGAGGAGCTGATCCCGCGAGACGCGCAGGGTATTGGCCCGCACCACCAGGGCCGGGCGTTCGTTTCCCGCGCGCAGGAGGGCCTCGGTCTCCTCCTCGCCGAACCGCGCCAGCCAGCGTTCCACCATCCAGCGCGGATAGGAGTATTTGATGGCCAGATAGGCCACGGGGTCCATTTCACGCGGGGGAAGCTCTATTTCGTCCTTGCGCCGGGCCAGTTCCCGCAGGACGGCGTTCACCAGGGAGACGATCCACTTGCCGCGGCGATGGTGTTTGACGAGGTTGACGGTCTCGTTAACCGCGGCGGAGACCGGGATCCGGGTGAAGAGGATCTGATAGGCCCCGAGGCGCAGGGCGTTTCTGACTTCCGGGTCCATTTTCTCCAACGGGGTGTGGCTGACGCGCGAGAGCACGTAGTCAATGTAGGAGAGATGGCGGACCACGCCGTTGATGAGTTCGGTCATGAGCCCGCGGTCCCGGGGGTCGGGAAGGGCGCTTCGGTCGAGCACTTCGGAGATGACCTCGTCGAGGAGGGGGCGCCGGAGTTCCCAGCGGATGAGCACCTTCAGGGCCATGGCCCGCGGATTCTTCTTCGGCAGTTTGGGCATGGGACCTCCTTGCTGCTGATGCGCAAAAGGGTTAGGTTTCCCAGCATCGAGGAAGTTAATCTCGCCCACTGGATTTTCCAATGACCGAAGGGAAAAAAGTCGTTTATCGGGTCATTTACGGCGATACCGACTGCGGGGGCGTGGTCTACTACGGAAACTACTTTCGCTTTTTCGAGATCGGGCGCACGGAGCTTTTGCGCACCACGGGCCTTTCGTACCGCCAGATAGAAGAGGAGGAAGGGCTCATTCTTCCGGTGGTAGAGGCCCACGCGCGCTATCGCGCCCCGGCCCGCTACGACGACGAGCTGCTCATCGAGACCAGGGTGAGCGAACTTCAGCCGCACAAGATTCGGTTCGACTACGTGATCTATCGTGAAGGGCGCCCGATTGTGCAGGGTTACACGGTTCACGCGCCCATCAACCGAGAGGGAAGGCTCGTCAAATTTCCGGCAAGGATCTTGCAATGCCTTCAAGGTCTTGTCAGATCGCCAGATCGGGAGAAGAATAATGAATGAACCTTCACTTAGTGCGCCAGCTTCGGTTGACAGCTTAGTGGGGGATGTTAATATGCGAGAGTTCCGAAAAAATCACGATGGAGGGAGGGAGTTCTTTTGCCCGGCGTAATCGTTCGTGAAGATGAACCGTTTGAACAGGCTTTAAAGCGTTTCAAGAAGATGTGCGAGAAGGCGGGAATCCTTTCGGAGATCAAGAAGCGGGAGTATTACGAAAAGCCCAGCGTGCGTCGCAAGAAGAAGCTGATGGCGGCGAGAAAGCGCCTTCTCAAGCGTCTCAAACGAATGAGACAACACGATTAATTTGCATTTCCCGTGAGCCCGGATTTCACCATAAAATTTAACGAAGAGCCTTTATCCTGATGAGGAGCGAAATCCGGGCTTTTTTACTGTTTTTTCCTGGCCCATCCAAATTCTAATTGGGCATGAGACTTCAAAGCCTCGAAAAGTTAGAGTTTCCACGTCTCAAAGAGCACCTCTGGCAAGAGGCCCGGACGGAACCGGGTCGCCAAGCCCTACAGGACCTTCTGCCCCACACCGATCTGGATGCGCTCAAAGAGGAACAGGCGGAGGTGGGAGAGATGTCCCGCCTCCTGGCCGAGGCGGGTCGTCCTCCTTTGCCGGAGCTCGGAAAGCTCTCGCCGGTGGTCAAGGGGGCCACGAAGGGACGGGTCCTTTCGGTTGAAGAAGCCTATCTCTTGCGCCGTTATCTCGAGGCCGCAGAGAAGGTCGTTTCCTTTTTCAAGGGGCGTGATCTCCCGCGGCTTAAGTCGCTGATCGCTCAGATTCCGCGCCTGGGGTTCTTGCGCGCCGAGGTCTTCAGCCTTCTCGCCGAGGACGGTTCGGGCGTAAGGAGTGACGCGAGCTATCGTTTGTCCGAGATCCGTTCCTCCATCAAGCATCAGGAAGAGAGGCTTCGTCGTCGGCTTGAGACGTTGCTCAAGAGGTACGCCCAGAAGGGCTGGCTCCAGGAGGAACTCATCACCCAACGGCGCGGGCGTTACGTCTTTCCGTTCAAGGCCGAGGCCAAGTCCCGCATCGAGGCCATCCTGCACGACACTTCCGCCAGCGGGGCCACGGTCTATCTCGAACCGCTGGAGATCGTCTCCCTCACCAACGAGCTCGAAGGTCTCCGGCTGGAAGAAGAAAGGGAGATCTACCGCCTCCTGCAGGGGCTTTCGCGGGAGGTGGCGCGCGAGGCCGAGGCCCTCATCCGTCTGGAAGAGATCCTGACCCGCATTGACGTCCTCCAGGCCAAGGCGGCCTTTGGCGAAAAGATCAAGGGGACCCTTCCGGAGATAAGACCCTCGGGTGAGATTCGCCTGCTCGAGGCGGTCCATCCGTTGCTCCTCCTTTCCGGGCGCCGGGCCGTGCCCAACGATTTCGTCTTCCCGCCGGAAAAGCCGGTGGTCATCATCAGTGGCCCCAACCTGGGCGGAAAGACCGTAGCGCTCAAGACCCTCGGGCTCCTCGTGCTCATGGCCCAGTCGGCCATCCCCATCCCCGCGCTTTCGGGAAGCGTGCTTCCCTTCTTCGAGGACGTGTTCGTGGATATGGGGGACGAGCAGGATCTCGAAGAAGACGAGAGCACCTTCTCGGCCCACGTGAAGAACCTCATCACGGCCCTGGAAGAAGCCGGGCCGGGAAAGCTCTTCCTTCTCGACGAGATCGGGCGGGGTACGGATCCGGCTGAGGGAGCGGCGCTGGCCATGGCGGTGCTCGAGGCCCTGGCCACCTCCGGCGCGCGGGTCCTGGCCACCACCCACTACGAGGCCCTCAAGGCCTTTTCCTTTTCGCGCGACGATATCCTTCCCCTTTCGGTCAGCTTCGACGAGGAGACCGGAGAGCCCACTTACCGCCTGACCTACGGGGTGGCGGGGCTTTCCCGCGGGCTGGTCCTGGCGGAGCGTTTGGGTCTGCCGGCGGAGATCCTGGCCAAGGCCCGGTCTCATCTCGGACGGGACGAAGCGCGGTTCCAGGAGGTCATGGCGGCTCTCCAAAAGGCCCTCCAGGAGATAGAGCGAGACCGGAAATCCTTGGAGCAGGAGAGGGAGGCCCTGGCGCGCGAAAGGGAGGCCCTGAAGCAAGAGGCCGAAAGGTTGAAGCGCGAGGCCGCCCGCCGGGAAACCGAGCGCGAGAAGGCCTACGAACGCAAGCTCCAGGAGCTTGATCGCGAATTCCGCGAGTTCCTGCAGGAGCTCAAGGAAAAGCGGCTCTCCGAAAAGAAGGCGAGCCTCCGTTTCGGGGACTTTCTCAAGGAAAAGGCCGCGCCGTTGCTCGAGGAACCCGAGGCCCAGCGGGAGGTCTTTCCCGGCGCGCGGGTAAGATTGAAGGGCATGGGGCAGGAGGGTCGGGTCCTGCGGTTGAAGGGCGGGGTGGCCGAGGTGCAGCTTGGTCCCTTCCGGGTGGAGGTGAGCTCCAAAGACCTCCAGGTGCTCCCCGAGGAGGGGCGCCCCAAGAAGATGTCCAGTTTCCGGGTGGAAGCGGAAAAGGACGTGCCGACAAGCGTCAACCTGATCGGGCTCACCGTGGACGAGGCCATCTCGGAGCTCGAGAAGGTGCTTGATCGGGCCTTTCTCTCCGGGAAATCGCGCCTCACCGTCATTCACGGTTTGGGGACGGGGCGTTTGATGCGGGCCATAAGGGAGTATCTTTCAGGGCATCGTCAGGTAGCTCACATGCGAGCCGGTGAAGCCTACGAGGGCGGCGAAGCGGTGACCGTGGTGGAGTTGGCCGTAGGGGAGGGACAGGGTGAGTCTTAGGGAAGTAGCCCGGCGCATAAAGGAGACGGTAAACATCGTTGACGTCATCTCGGAATACGTGGCCCTCAAGCGTTCGGGCAGGAACTATCTGGGGCTTTGTCCCTTTCACGCCGACCGGAAGCCCTCTTTCGTGGTCAACGAAGAGAAGCAGATCTTTCGCTGTTTTGGTTGCGGCGTAGGCGGAGACGTCATCGGTTTCTACATGAAGTTTCACAACCTCGATTTCGTGGAGGCCGTGCGCGAGCTGGCCCGGCGCTTTGACATCCCCTTTGACCTGGACGAAGGGGACCGGGTCTCGGCGAGCCGTCAGAAGGCCCTTTTCGAGGTCAACGAGAAGGCGCAGCGGTTCTTCGTCCAGATGCTCTGGGCCTCCAGGGCGGGAGAGGAAGCAAGGGCCTATCTTCAGAAACGCGGTCTTTCTGCGGAAACAGCCAAGATCTTCGGCCTCGGCTTTGCGCCCAACTCCTACGATAGTTTGGCTTCGCATCTCAAGCTGGCGGGGATCGATCTCTCCCTGGCAGAGGAAGCCGGTCTCCTGGTGCGCCGCGAAGACGGAAGCTTCTACGACCGGTTTCGCCATCGTCTCATTTTCCCCATCTACGACCTTTCCGGGCGGGTGGTTGGTTTCGGCGGACGGATCCTGGGCTCCGGGGAACCGAAGTACCTAAACACCCCGGAGACGGCCATCTATCACAAGGGTGCCTTGCTCTACGGTCTCTTTCACACGCGCGATTTCATCCGCTCCGCGGGTTTTGGTCTGGTCGTGGAGGGGTATCTCGATCTCCTCTCTCTTTACGAGGCCGGGATAAAAGAGGTGGTAGCCAGCCTGGGCACGGCTCTAACCGCGCAACACGTGCGACAGATGAAGGGCCTCTCGCAAGAGTGGTACCTCGTCTTCGACGCCGACGAAGCCGGTCTCAAGGCGGCGATGCGCGCGGCTCCCATATTCCTGAACGAAGGCCTCTTCCCGCGCGTGATCATCCTGCCGCAGGACGAAGATCCCGATTCCTTCGTGCGCCAACACGGGGCGCGCGCCTTTCTGGATCTCAAGGAAAAGGCCCTGGAGATCTTCGATTTCCTCCTGGAGATCCTGCGCACCCGGCATCCTCCTACTCCGGAGGGCAAGCTGGCGGTCTTCCGGGAGCTTGAGCCGGCGCTCATGGCCCTCAAGGATCCGGTGCTCCTGGATCTCGAGGTGAAAAAGATCGCCGAGAGGTTGGGCATTTCCGAGACGGCTATCAAGCGCTCTCTGGCGCAACGGAAACCGCATCCTCGTCCGGAGGCGCTTCACCGGTCTTCTCCGGCTTATCTCGAACGGGTCATCCTGGAGTTCGTGGTTCACTATCCCCGATTCATCAAAGACTTCGAAGAGATCGGCCTGGGAGAGATCTTCCAGGAAGGGGTCCATCGCCGTCTCTACGAAGCCTTAAAGACCGTGGGGGAGCAGATTTCGGTGGAGGACCTCACTTTCGATGATCTCGAACTCCAGGCCCTGCTGAGCGAGATCCTGCTCTCCCCGCCGCCTTTCGAGGACGTGCCTCCGGAAAGGGTGGCGGCGGAGATAAAGGGATGGTGGCTCAAGAAACGTTATCAGCAACGTTTGGAGGAGTTGTTGGAGGCCATTCGTAAGGCCGAGGCCTCTGGCCAGATGGAGGAGGCCTTACGTTTGCTCCGCGAATACCAAGAATTGCGTTGTCAAATCTAAAGAAGGGAGGGGTTATGGCGGACCTTACCAAGGAAATTATGGGCCTTGAGGACCTTTCCGAGGAGGGGCGTCAGGTAAAGACTCTGACCATTTTCAAACCCTTGACTTCCCATCTGGAAGAGGTGGCTGATCTCGTGGAAAATCTGGACGTGAAGGTCAATTCCGAAAACCAGGTCCAGGTGACTACGGAAGAGATTGATGAGGAGGTCATCGAGGAGCTCTCTCGTTCGGACCCGGTGAAGCTCTATCTCAAGGAAATGGGGCAGGCCCGCTTGCTTTCCCGGGAAGACGAGGTGCGGGTGGCGAAGATCATCGAGGAGGGGGAACATCAGGCCCTGAGGGCGGCGGTCAAGGCGCGCGTGACCATCCTCGAGATCTTGGCGGTTTGCGAAGACTTTTTCTCCGGGCGTCTTAAGGCGCGCGAGATCGTGCGCGACCTCGACGATTGTTTCACCGACGACGAACAGGCCGTCGAGGAACGCAACCAGGGCCTCAAAGGACTGCTCTTGGAGATCCAGAGTCTTTGCCGGGAGATCCTGGATCTCGAAAAAGAGATCGAAAAATCCGAGACAAAGAGCAACACCCTCCGACTGCGCCAGCGCATCCACAAGTTGCGCGAAGAAGTGCTGGACAGGTTGTTTCAGGTCCGCCTGGACAAGAGGTGCCTGGAAAGGCTTACCGCACCGGTTCTCAAGGCGTGGGAGACCATCCGTCGTGCCCGGAGGGAACTCAAGAACTGTGAGAGGGATTCGGGGCATTCTTTGCCGAGGCTTACGGCCTACTTTTTGCGCACCAACGGTCAATTTTCCGAGATCGAGCGGGCGGCCAAGAAGCTCGGGCTCGATATGGACCGTTTCCTGAACCTGAGGGCGCGCTTTCTCCTGGCTCGCAAGTCCATCAAGCAGACCGAAGAGCGCGTGGGGCTCAAGGTTCGGACGCTTGAAGAAATCGCCAAGGAAGTGGAGCTCGGCCTTTTCAAGGCCAGGCGAGCCAAAGAGGAGCTCATCAAGGCCAACCTGAGGCTCGTGGTTTCCATTGCCAAGAAGTACACGGGACGAGGGCTGCAGTTCCTGGATCTCATCCAGGAGGGAAACATCGGCCTCATGAAGGCCGTGGAGAAGTTCGACTATCGGCGGGGCTACAAGTTCAGCACCTACGCTACCTGGTGGATAAGGCAGGCCATCACGCGGGCCATTGCCGACCAGGCGCGCACCATTCGCATTCCGGTGCACATGATAGAGACCATCAACAAGCTGGTGCGCGTTTCTCTCCAGATCTATCAGGAGACGGGTCAGGAACCCACGCCGGAAGAGATCGCCCAGAAGATGGACTTGCCGGTGGAGAAGGTCCGAAAGATCCTGAAGATCGCCAAGGAACCCATCTCCCTCGAGACGCCCATTGGCGAAGATGAGGATTCCCATCTGGGTGACTTCATCGAAGATCCAAGGGTACCCCCTCCGGATCAGGTGGCGGTCAGCCTCAGTCTGATCGAACAGATCCGGCGGGTGCTCGCGACTCTCACTCCGCGGGAAGAAAAGGTCCTGCGCATGAGGTTCGGCATTGGCGAAAGGGGAGAACACACCCTGGAGGAAGTAGGGCGCGAGTTCAGCGTGACCAGAGAGCGCATCCGGCAGATCGAGGCCAAGGCTTTGCGGAAGCTTCGCCATCCGAGCCGAAGCCGAAAACTGCGCTGCTTCATCAAATAAC
>JAADCO010000151.1 GCA_013154385.1 Thermodesulfobacteriota bacterium | reverse complement strand
TCCGGGAGGAGGCGGCCGACCTGTTCCTCTTCCTCCCAGAGGAGCCTCTCCACGTAGCGGCTGCGGAGCTTCTTGCCCAGGGTCTCTCCCTTGCCGCTGATCGTGCTCTGATAGAAGAGGTGCACTTCTTCGGCCCCGTCCACGAGACCGAAGAAGTGATAGCGCTCGATGATCTCCTCCCGTTCGCGCGGCGGAAGACCGAGGAGGGGTTTCACTCCTTCGGGGAGGATGGGGTTTATCTCCTCCACCGAGGGGAGGTAACCCTCGTTGGCGTCGAGCACCATGACCCGGCGGAAGGAGAGGAGCCTCGTTTCGAGGAGCCCCATGATCTGGAGGCCCTCAAGCGGTTCTCCTTCGAACGGGGCCCGGATGTTTCGCAGGAGGTCGCGCAGGAAGGAGAAGAGGGTCTTCGGTCTTAGGCCCACGCGGGCAAAGGAGACCCGCTCCAGGCTCGGAAGGACCTCGCTCTCAAAGGCGAAGAGAAAGGCCCGTTCGAGGAGGGTTTCCGGGGTTTCGTCCTGGGTGAGTTTTTCAAGCCGCGGGGCCAGCACGCGCGAGACCGTGCGCCGCAACACCTGGGCCAGGTCGTAGGCGGTTTCCACCCGGAGCCAGGGTTTCACCAGCTCGTGATGGAACCGCACCAGGAAGTCCCGCTCGTTGGTGAGGCCTTCGATGGCCTCGAGGGAAAGGTATGGGCTTCCGTGGTCGCGGAGCCTTTCCTCGAGGAGGTGGAAGACCACGCTGGCGGGCTTGTCTCCGGCCTTAAGCCCGCGCAGATAGGGGTGCTTGATGAGGCGCAGATAGGCCGGGACGTAGACTTCGCTTCCCTGACGGCCTTCCACCAGCTCCATGAAGAGCACGAACAGGTTGGCCAGGGGCGTGCGGAAGAGGGGATAGCCCAGGGTCACGTTTACGGGCATCTCCTCCGGCAGCTCGTAGAGCAGGGGAATGAGATGACCCGCGGCGCAGAGGAGGATGAGGGTGTCGTCCGGCGCAGAGATCTCCGCCGGGAGGCGCTTCACCAGGGCCTTGATTTCGTGGTGCACGTCCGGGGCTTCGTAGAAGTGGATCTCCGGCCTCGGCGGCGGGTCCCCCACGGGTTCGGCCTTGAGCCCGAAGTAGCGCTCGTGGCGGGCGAAGATGTCGGTAAGCCCGCGATGATCTTCCCGCCACCAGAGGGTTGCCCCGCGGTTGAGCCAGTGCTTGAAGATGGCGCGCTCCGCGCGGGTGAACATGAAGAATCCCGCCAGATGAAGAGGCCCTTCGGGGAAGGGGAGGCTTTCTATCCCCTCGGCCAGGAGCCGGAGGCGAAGCCCCGAAGTGATGAGCCCCAGGTCGTTGAGGCGCTCGCGGAAGGCCTGCTGTATCTCCCCCAGGTGTTCAAGGAAGAGGCGCGCTTCAGCGGGAAGCTCCTCTTCCGGAGGATAGGGGATGTTCGTGGCGTTTACCATTTCGCGGTCGAGCTGGTCGAGCACCTCGGCCAATCTCAGGCCCCAGGGGAAGAACCGGTCGAAGCTCTGGGCCACTTCGGCAAACGGAGGACGCTCGCGGACCAGCTCCCAGAGGATCCAGGCCTGGTCTGCCCTGGGGAGCAGGGGGCGGGGGTCCAGTCTCGTGGCCAGTTCGTTCACCAGATCGGCGATGCTCACGATGCGCGGCAGGAACTTGGGCTTCGGGTCCTTTTGCCAGAGGTGGTAGCGAAAGAAGAGCCCCGCGCGGCGGGTGGGGAAGACGAAGGTCGTTTCCGGAGAGAAGAGCTCTTCCTGGGGGACGTTTCCTATGAGGGTGGGGAGAAAGGCCCGGGCCCGGATGCTCTTGATTTGCCCCATGATGGACTAGAGGATACCATCCACGGCCCGGAGAGGGGAGTCTAGCGCAGGAGCCACTCGAGAAGGGCCATGTGGAGCCACATCTTGTTCTCCGCCTGATCCCAGACCACGGATTGCGGCCCTTCGAGGACCTCCTCGGTGATCTCCTCCCCGCGGTGCGCCGGGAGACAATGGAGCACGATGGCGTCAGGCTTGGCGTGGCGCAGAAGCTCAGCGTTCACCTGATAAGGGGCGAAGATGCGCCGGCGCTCTTCGGCTTCTTCTTCCTGCCCCATGCTCGCCCACACGTCGGTGTTGATCACGTCGGCGTCCTTGACCGCTTTTTGCGGATCGCGGACGATGCGGATGGGTTTTTCCGCGATCTTGAGGACCTCGTTGAGGATGTCGGGGTCAGGGTCGTAGCCTTCCGGGCAGGCGAGCCAGAGCTCGAACCCCAGGCGGGCGGCCATCTCCATCCAGGAATGGGCCACGTTGTTGCCGTCTCCCACCCAGGCCACCTTGAGATGGCGGATGTCCCCCTTCTTCTCGATGACCGTCATCACGTCGGACATGGCCTGGCAGGGATGATGCTTGTCGGAAAGGCCGTTGATCACCGGCACCTCGGCGTAGCGGGCAAGTTCTTCGACCACCTCCTGCCCGAAGGTGCGCACGACAATGGCGTGCACGTAGCGCGAGAGCACGCGCGCGGTGTCGGAAAGCGGTTCCCCGCGGGCCAGTTGAAGGTCGTTTCGCGAAAGGAAGATGGTCGTGCCGCCGAGGCGCTGCATCCCGGCCTCGAAGGAGACGCGCGTGCGGGTCGAGGGTTTTTCGAAAATCAGGGCCATAACCCTGCCCACCAAGGGACGATGCGGAATCCCGCTCTTCATCCTCTTCTTGAGCTCCAAGGCCCGTGAGAGGAGATGAAGGATCTCTTCGCGGCTCAGATCTAGGACACGTCTTACATGGCGCATGGTTCGCCCTCCGGCCATTGGCGATTTGTGAGAGAAAGTTTTATAAATAACAATGTTTCAGCGTTTTGCCACGGGTGACGGATATTGAAGGCGTTTTTTTCTCGTCTTTGGGCCAGGGGCCGAAAGACCCTCTCTCCTATTGATCTCCTCTTCTTTGCCCTGCGGCTGGTGGCCGTGGTCGGGGGAACGATGTGGCTCCTCTTGGCCCCGGTCTCTCCCGGTGAACGTGAGGCCCTGATCAAGGCGCTGGTGGCCTTTTCCCTCTACAGCCTCCTCCTCTTCGTCGCGGTGTGGCGTTTCCCCCAACAGGTGCGGCGCATCTACGTGGTCTCCCTGGTTCTCGATCTGGCCTTCGTCTTTTCGCTCGTGAACTTCATCAGCCGTTACGACAACAGCTTCTTTCTCGGCTACTATCTGCTGACGGCCCTCCATGCCTTCTACTTCGGCCTGCGCTTCGGGCTCCTGGTGGCCACGGTCTCGGCCTTTCTCTATTTCCTCAACGTGAGGCCCCATCTGGCCACCATCCACTGGACCGACTTTGCCCTGCGCGTCTCCTTCCTCTATCTCATCGCCGTGCCTCTGGGGCTCCTTTCCGAAAAACTTCGCCGCGACAAGGAGCAGATCGAGGAGTTGAACCGGCGTCTGGCAGACTCGCTGGCCAACCTCAAGCGCATGCAGGACAAGCTCATCCAGGCCGAGAAGTTCTCCGCCCTCGGGCGTCTCACCATGGACATCGCCCACGAGATAAGGAACCCGCTCACCGCCCTGGGCGGCATGGCCCGGCGCCTGGAGAAGGTGGTCCCTGAAGGGAGCAAGGAGAGGGAGTACGTGCGCATCATCCTCCACGAGGCCTCGCGTCTGGAGTCCATCCTGCGCGACCTCCTCGCCCTGTCCTCGGGCATGGCCCACGAACTCAAGCGCGGAGACCTGAACCAGGTGGTGCGGGAGGCGGTGGAGTTCTGTCGGCGTTTTGCCCTCCCCGAAGGCGTGGAGCTCCTTGAGGAGTACGATCCCCACGTCCCGCGCGTGTATCTCAACCCGCCGAGCGTCAAGCAGGCCGTGGAGAACCTCCTCACCAACGCCCTGGACGCCGTGGCCGAGAAGGGACGGGGAGGATGGGTGCGCGTGCGCACGGGCCGCGCCTTTCACAACGAAATCACCTGGGCCACGGTCTCGGTGGAGGACAACGGCCCGGGCATCCCGCCGGAGAAGATAGATCTCATCTTCGAGCCCTTCTACTCCACCAAAAAGGTCGGCGTGGGCACGGGCCTGGGGCTCACCATCGTGCGCAAGATCATGGAGGAACACCGCGGTTTCGTGCGGGTGGAAAGCGAGGTGGGGCGGGGTTCGACCTTTACCCTCTACTTTCCCTATCAGAGCGAGGAGGAGGACCAGAAGACCCCGTGCTGGGAATACCTCAAGTGCGGTATCGAAAAGGACCCGTCGCGCCGCTGTCCGGCTTATCCTTACTTCGGGCGCATCTGCTGGGCCATTGCCGGCACCATGTGCGAAGGCCGACCCATGGGCATCTACGCCCAGAAGATCGCCGAGTGTCGTCGTTGCCCCTTCTATCAGAGCTGTCATGGAAAGAGCGAAACCAGCGGAAACAGTCCTTGAACTCTTTGCGGTCACCCCACCGGGTCTGGAAAAGGTGACGGCCGGGGAGCTCTCCTCCCTGGGGCTTTCGCCGCACATGGAGGCCGGAGGGGTCACCTTCCGCGGCGGGCTTCGCGAGCTCTATTTGGCCAACCTCTGGTTGCGCACCGCTTCGCGGGTGCTCCTGAAGGTGGCGGAGTTTCGGGCCGTCTCCTTCAGGGAGCTCGTCTCGCGCGTGGCGCGTTACCCCTGGGAGATCTATCTTTCGCGCGCCGAGAAGGTGAGGATCAGGGCCACCTGCCGCAAGTCGCGGCTCTATCACTCCGGTGCCGTGGCCGAGCGGGTGCTCAAGGGCATTTCGGCACGGCTTTCGCGCGAACTCGAACTGACCAAAGACGAAGAAGCCCCGCTCATCGTGGTGCGCCTCTTCCGTGATCGGGTCCTCTTGCGGATAGACACCTCCGGGCGCGATCTCTTCAAGCGGGGCTACAAGGTGGCGCCGGGGCCTGCTCCCCTGCGGGAAAACCTGGCTGCGGCCCTGGTCCTTCTTTCCGGCTGGGATCATCGGGCGCCTTTTCTCGACCCCTTCTGCGGCACCGGGACCATCGTCATCGAGGCCGCCATGATGGCCGCTGATCTGGCACCGGGGCTTCATCGCTCCTTCTTCTTCGAGGAGTGGCGCAACTTCGATCCCTCTCTCTGGGAGGAACTGCGCGCGGAGGCCCGGGCCAGGGTGCATCCGCCAGAGGCCCTCATCCTGGGGAGCGACATAAGCGCGCAGGCCGTGGAAGCCGCCCGGGAAAACGCCCGCGCCGCGCGGGTGGACGGATTCGTGCGCTTCGAGATCTGCGACGTGCGTGACCTCCACCCGCCAGCCCCCTTCGGCTATCTGGTCACCAATCCGCCTTACGGTGAGCGCCTGTCGAAGACGGCCTATCATCTCCTGGCCCGGGTGGTGAGGGAAAGGTTCAAGGACTGGGTGGTGGTCTTCCTCTCCCCGGACAAAGAACCCCTCAAGGGGGTTCCCCTCCGACGGGTGGCGGTCTTTCAGCACGGCGGTCTCGACGTCAACGTCTTTCGGGGCCGCGGTCAAGAGCTTTTTCGGAAGGTTCGATGGTAGTAGTATGCAGGCCATGTCTCCGGAGATAGACCGACGTAAGTATCCGCGGTATTGCTGTCGGTTGCCCGCTTTTCTCAACGAGAGGAAGATGCAGGTCTCGCTTTGCGATCTCTCTCTCGGGGGCTGCTTCATCGAGGCCCCGAAGGAGAAGCTCCTGCCGCGGGGCACCAAGGTCAATCTGGTGCTCTCTCTTCCCTGCGTGGGGCCGCTTTCGGTGACGGGCATCGTGCTTCATCACGGCACGCCGGCGCGCTTGGGGATGGGTGTTGAGTTCATCTACTTCCCCAGGCGCCTGCATCTGGTTTACGCCAAGTTCGTGAAGATCTTTCCCATCCTCGAAGAAGCGCGAAAACTCTATCAACGTTTGGGGAGCACGGCGCGGAGATGACCACACCTCACCCTCTTCATCTGGTCCTGGGTTTTGTCCTCGGGGCGTTGGTGGGAAGTTTCCTCAACGTCTGTGCCTATCGGTTGCCCAGGGGGGAGTCCATCGTTTCCCCCCGCTCTCGTTGCCCTTCGTGCAAGACGCCCATCCGCTGGTACGACAACATTCCCATCCTGAGCTATCTCCTTTTGCGCGGGCGCTGTCGCTTCTGTCGGGCCCCGATTCCCAAGCGCTATCCCGCGGTGGAGCTCATCACCGCGCTCCTTTCGCTCTCCCTGGTGGCTCGTTTCGGTTTCTCGATCCCCTACTTCTTCCTCTTTGCCTTCACCGCCGCTCTCCTGGTGGTGAGCCTCATTGATCTCGAGTTTCAGATCATCCCCGACGAGATAAGCCTTCCGGGGATCGTGCTGGGGCTCCTGTTTTCACCGTGGAACCCGCTGACCACTCCGCTCGAGGCCCTGCTCGGGGCCCTGTGCGGTGCCGGCGGGCTCTATCTGGTGGCGGAGTTCTATTACTTTTTCACCAAGAGGGAGGGTCTAGGCGGCGGGGACCTCAAGCTCCTTTCCATGATCGGGGCCTTTCTCGGCGTAAGGAGCCTCGTGCCCGTGGTCTTCATCTCTTCGCTGGTGGGGGCGCTCACAGGCGTCCTTCTGGCGCTCCTCTTTCGGGTGCAGGAAAAGAGGACCTTTGCCATTCCTTTTGGTCCCTTCCTTTCCCTGGGGGCCCTGATCCACCTCTTTGCCCCCCAGCTCGTCTCTCGTCTCCTGCCCTTTTGGCCCCTTTAGCTTTTTCGGGGGCCAAAAAAGGGGTATATAACCGTTTGGTCTCAGAAAATTTCGGGAGGGTTTTCCGGTGAAGGAGCTGCCTAAGGCGTATGACTTTCGTGGCGTGGAGGAGAAGTGGTACCGCTTCTGGGAGGAACGGGGCTTTTTTACGGCCAAGCTGGCCAAGGATAGACCGCGCTTTTCCATGGTTATCCCGCCGCCGAACGTTACCGGAAAGCTCCACGTGGGCCACGCCCTGAACACCACCCTGCAGGACATCATGGCCCGCTACAAGCGCATGGACGGCTACGATACCCTCTGGGTCCCGGGGACGGACCACGCGGGTATCGCCACGCAAAACGTGGTGGAGCGGCAACTGGCCAAGGAGGGCCTTTCGCGGCACGATCTCGGCCGTGAAGAGTTCCTCAAGCGGGTCTGGAAGTGGAAGGAAGAATACGGCGGGGCCATCATCGAGCAGCTCAAGCGGCTGGGCTGTTCGTGCGACTGGACGAGGCTCCGCTTCACCATGGACGAGGGCCTTTCCCGGGCGGTGCGCGAGGTCTTCGTGCGCCTCTGGGAAGAGGGGCTCATCTACCGCGGGGACTACATCATCAACTGGTGCCCCCGCTGTCACACGGCGCTGGCGGACATCGAGGTCGAGCACGAACCCACCGCCGGCCATCTCTGGTACATCCGCTATCCCCTGGTGGATGGCTCGGGGCACATCGTGGTGGCCACCACCCGGCCGGAGACCATGCTCGGCGACACCGCGGTGGCGGTGAACCCGGAGGACGAACGCTATCGCCATCTGATAGGCAAGAAGATCAAGCTTCCCCTCATCGGGCGCGAGATCCCCATCATCGCCGACCGAGAAGTCGATCCGGAGTTCGGCACCGGCGCGGTGAAGGTCACGCCGGCCCACGACTTCGCCGACTTCGAGATGGCCCAGCGGCACAAGCTCCCCTTCGTCAAGGTCATGGACGAAGACGCCCGGATGACCGAGGAGGCCGGTCCCTACGCCGGGCTTGATCGTTTCGAGGCCCGCAAGAAGGTCGTCGAGGATCTCGAGGCCCAGGGGTTCCTCGAAAAGATCGAAGACTATGAGGTGGTGCTCGGCAGGTGCTATCGCTGCGGAGACGTGGTGGAGCCGCTCCTTTCCAAGCAGTGGTTCGTGCGCATGAAACCCCTGGCGCAACCGGCCATTGCCGCGGTGGAAAGGGGGTTCACCCGCCTCATCCCCGAGAACTGGAAGAACCTCTACTACGACTGGATGTACAACATCCGCGACTGGTGCATCTCGCGCCAGATCTGGTGGGGGCATCGTCTGCCCGCCTGGACGTGCAAGGACTGCGGGGAGGTGACGGTTTCGCGGGAAGATCCGGAAGCCTGCGCGCACTGCGGCTCGAAGAACATCGTCCAGGAGGAAGACGTCCTGGACACCTGGTTCTCCTCGGCCCTCTGGCCGTTTTCCACCCTGGGCTGGCCGGAGGACACCGAAGAGCTTCGGCTCTACTATCCGACCTCGCTTCTGGTCACGAGCTTCGACATCCTCTTCTTCTGGGTGGCGCGGATGCTCATGATGGGGCTCCACTTCATGGGGGCCATTCCCTTCCGCGACGTCTACATCCACGCCCTGGTGCGCGACGAAAAGGGCCAGAAGATGAGCAAGAGCCGCGGAAACGTCATTGACCCCCTGGTGATGATCGAAAAATACGGCGCCGACGCCCTGCGGTTCACCCTGGCGGCGCTGGCGGCCCAGGGCCGCGACATCAAGCTCGCCGAGTCGCGGATCGAAGGGTTCCGCCACTTCGTGAACAAGATCTGGAACGCGGCCCGCTTCGTGCTCATGAACCTCGAGGGTTTCGAGAAGCGGGACCTCAAAGCCGAGGACCTTCCCAAGGAGGCCCGCTGGATCCTTTCGCGCCTCTCGCGCACGGTGCGGCGGGTGCGCGAGGCGCTCGACGCCTACGAGTTCGACCAGGCGGCGCTGGCCATCTACCACTTCTTCTGGCACGAGTTCTGCGACTGGTTCGTGGAGATGTCCAAGCTCTTCCTCCAGCGCGAGGGCGAGGAGCGGGCCCTTGTTCAGAACGTGTTGCTCCAGGTGCTCGAGACCAGCTTGCGCCTGCTCCATCCCTTCATGCCCTTTGTCACCGAAGAGATCTGGCAGGCGCTTCCGCACGAGGGCGAATCCATCATGATCGCGCCCTATCCCCAGCCGTTTCCCGAGTTCGAGGACGAGGAGCTCGAGGCGGAGCTCGACCGCATCAAGGAGGCCATCGTGGCCATCCGGGCCATCCGGGCGGACTACAACCTCCATCCCTCGGCCTCGCTGCGGGTGATCGTGCTCGCGGACAAGGAAGACGCCCGCCGGTTGTTTGCGGAGTTTGCGGAGATGATCAAGCTCCTGGCGCGCGTCTCGGAGGTGGAGATCCGCGAAGGCGGAGAGCGGCCCAAAGGGGCGGCCTCTGCGGTGCTCACGGACGCCGAGATCTTCGTCCCTCTGGAGGGCCTGGTGGACGTGGCCGCCGAGCTCAAGAAGCTCGACAAGGAGGAAAAGAAGGTCCTTAAGGAGCTCGACCGGGTCAAGGGCCGTCTGGAGAACGAGAAGTTCCTGCAAAAGGCCCCGCAAGAGGTGGTAGAAAAGGAAAAGGCCCGGGCCAGGGAGCTTGAGGAGAAGCTCTCCCGCATTCGGGAAAACATCAAGCGCCTCGAGGAACTCAAGGCTTAAGCTTCAAAGGGGCTCGACGTGGACGGTGAGTCTTCCCCGGACAAGGGGCTGGAGAAGAAAGGCGACGA
>JAADCO010000005.1 GCA_013154385.1 Thermodesulfobacteriota bacterium | reverse complement strand
CGGCGTAACCGATGAAAAGGCTGAGCCCCACGGCCACCATGGCGTTGAGCCCCACGATGGCCAAGACGTTCAGATAGTAGGGATTGTTCAACACCAGCGGGACGCTGAAGACCAGGAGCCCAAGAAGGAGAAGGGGCCTCATGGACGCTCCCCTTGACGTTTCCCGAGAAGACCCTCAGGGCGCACCAAAAGCACCAGGACCAGCACCCCGAAGGCGAGCACGTTTTTGTAAGCCGAAGAGATCCAGTAAGCCGAGAGGGATTCGAGGAGACCGAGCAACAACCCGCCAAGCAAGGCACCACCGAAGTGGCCGTATCCCCCAAGCACGGCGGCGGCAAACCCCTTGAGCCCGATGACCACCCCGCTGTCGAAGGAAAGGGGGGTCACCGGGGCCACGAGAATCCCGGCCAGCCCTCCCAGGGCCCCGGCCAGGGCGAAACTCAGGGCCACGACCAAAGGCACGGGGATGCCCATGAGAGCGGCTGTTTCGCGATCCGCGGCCACAGCCCGCATGGCCTTGCCCCAGAGGGTGTAGCGAAAGAAGAGATGGAGACAGAAAAAGGCCGCAAGGGCCACCGCCAGGATGCCCACGTTTTGGGGGTCTATCACCACGCCCAGGAAGCGCAGGGGTTCCTCGCCGAAAAGGGGAGGCAAAGAAAGGGGGCGCTTGCCCCAGATCTCCTTTATAACCCCGCGCAAAAAGATGGAGGCCCCCACGGTGATGAAGACCAGGATGAGGATCTCCCGGCAACGCGCCCGGGAAAGGACCAGCCTCTCGAGCAGGAGCCCCACCAGCGCGGTGACCAGGATGACCAGGGGAAAGGCCAGAAAATAGGGCACGTGCCAGGAAACCAGGAGACTGTAGGCCACAAAGGCCCCGAGGACCAGGAAGTCTCCCTGCGCGAAGTTGACGATGCCCGTTGAGTTCTCTACCACCCCGAAGCCCAGGGCGATGAGGGCGTAGATGGCCCCTGAAGAGAGCCCGGAGAGCAGAAACTGCCAGAAGACGGCGTCCATGCCGCGAAGTTAAAACCGCTTTCCCGGAAGAAGACAACCCTAGAGATTGATGATTAACTCCGAAAGGGTCCTCTTGGGCACGTGATGCACACCGTTTTCGTCCCGCCAGTAACGGATATCGCCCCCCGGAGGGAGGTCTTCGATGACCACCTTCTCGGCGGGCTTGCCCAGGGCGATTACGTGGAGGATCTCCAGATGCTGGGGAATATCAAGGGCCTTGCGGAGGTCGTCCCGGTCAACCGAGCCGATGATGCAACCGCCAAGCCCCTTTTCCACCGCCCCCAAGAGGATGTTTTGGCTGGCGATGCCGGCATCCACCCCAAACACCTGGGCAATGTTTCGGTCACCCAGGACCACGATGTAGGCCGCCGGACGCTCGCCTTCCGCCGGCCCCGGCCAATCCTTGAGATAGGCAGCCCAGTGCAGGGTGGGAAAGATGAGCCGATTGGTCTTGTCCTCCCAGGAAAGGAAATACTTGAGTGGTTGCAAGTTCCCGGCCGAGGCTGCAAGCCGGGCCAGGGAAACGAGCTCCACCAGGTCTTCCTTGGTGAGACGATGCGCTTCGTCGAAGCGGCGATAGCTACGGCATCTTTCCACCAGTTCTTTGAGAAGCATTATCCCCCTCCGCTTTTTGATCTCGCGCTACCAAAGCCCTTTGGATGTTTTCCAGGAGAAAGTCAAGAGAAAACGGCTTGATGAGGATCGCTTCCACGCCTATGCGTTCGAGGTCCTCCCGTTCCTCCTTGATGAAACCCGTGGTCACCACGATGACGGTATCCTTCCATCTCTCCTTGAAACGGCGCGCCACCTCCACCCCGGAGACCCCCGGAAGGTTGAGGTCAAGGATCACCGCATCCGGATGCCAGTCCTCTTCCAGGAATTCGAGGGCTTCTTTGCCGTTTTTACAGACCCGGAGTTTGTAGCCCTTTTTGCTCAAGAACTCCGACATGGACTCCCTGATGGCCGCCTCGTCTTCGATGAGGAGTATGCGCGCGCCGAAGGACCTCTCGGCCTTGAGATCCTTCAGGATGTCGCTCAGATCGGGCTCCTGGGCCACCGGCAAATAGATGTAGAAGGTGGTCCCCTGTTGGGGCGCGGTTTCCACGGCAATGGCTCCGCCGGCGTTTGAGACCAGACCGTAAGTCACGGCCAGGCCCAGGCCGGTTCCCGCCTGATCCTGCTTGGTGGTGAAATAGGGATCGAAGATCTTGGGCAGGTGCTCGGGGCGAATACCGCAACCTGTATCGTGCACCTCGAGCCAGCCGTACTCTCCGTCGAGCTCCGTGCCGCCACCGGGCATGAACCCCGGCGGGCGAAAACGCTCGAAGGTGTCTCGGCCCGTGCGCACCAGGAGGGTCCCGTTTTCCCCCATGGCCTGCACGGCGTTCAGGCAAACATTGAGCACTATCTGTGAGAGCCTTCCGGCGTCCAGGTTGACGGGGATGGGGTCCGTGTGGAGCTCCACCTGGAGCCTGATCCCGCGCGGGATGGTCTCCTTCAGGAACTCCAGGGCCTCGTGGACCTGCTGGTTGAGGTCGGTGACTTCGTGGGTGCGCTTGGGATGGCTGAAGGAGATGATTTGTCTCACCACCTGCGCGGCGCGGTCGCAGATGGACATGATGTCGGCGATGTAGGAAGCGTAGCCGTTGTCTCCCAGCTTGTCCCGCAAAAGCTCGGCTTTCAGGCGGATCGCCGCCAGGAGATTGTTGAAGTCGTGGGCGATGCCCGCGGCCAGGGTGGCGATGGCCTCCATCTTCTGCATCTGGATGAGACGGCTGTGCAATTCCCTTTCCCGGGTCACGTCCTCGATGAAGAAGACGAAACCCGCAAGCTTGCCCTTCTCTCTCAGGGGACGAAGCTTGAAGGTGAGGATCTCCTCCCTCTCCGGGATGCGCACCTCACAATGATAGCTCCCCTTCTCCTCGACGACCTTGCGGATGTTCGAAAGATCCGGATGGCCAAAGGCGATCTTCAAAAGCCCCCAGAAGTCGTTTTCCGGACTGAGGGCGAAGAACTCCCGCGCCTTGGGGTTGGCGAAAAACGGGTTCATCTGTTCGTCGGTGACCACGATGCCGATGTCCGCCGCCTGCTCCACCACCGTTTGCAGGACGTTCTGGATGCGGTGCAGCTCGCGGCTCACGATTTCGAGCTCCCGCGTCTTCTGCCGCAGGAGTTCCTGGCCGAGGAGGAGGGCCTGTTCTTTGAGCTCCCTCTGCAGGAGATAGATCACGTACTCGGGGCTGCTGCCCGGGGGGATCACGTGCCGCGCGCCCTTCAAGACGAAACGGAACGGATCCTCGCTGGTTTGGGCGGTGAAGAGGACCACAAAGGACGTGGAAGGAGAGATCTGCTTGAGGGAGAGGAGGGCATCCGGTGAATATTCCGTGGTCACCAGCGCCAGGGGATAGGACCTCTCTCTCAGGGCCTGCTTGGCCTCCTCGAGGCTAAAGGTGACGCTCACCTCAAAGCCCGCCCGCCTCAGGGCACAGACAAGGGTTTCGTAGGAAACCGAAGAATCGCTGAGGAAGAGTAGGGGCGGTTCTGTGTGCTTGCGGCGCCGATGGCGCCCTTCAAGGAGCGCCCTCACCTTCTCGAGGAGATCGCGCTGCTTGATGGGCGAGCGCAGGAAGTCGTCCACCCCGAGGGCCCCCAGGATCTCGGCGATCTCCTTGAATTCGAAAAAGGCGGAAATCACCAGGATGGGGACCTGAGGCCCTTTCTCCCGGACGTACCGGCAGAGTTGCCAACCATCGAGCCGCGGCATGTAGAGGTCGGTGATGATGAGGGCCGGATCAAAGCCCTCCTCAAGGAGGCTCAGGGCCTGCATCCCGTCCTCGGCCTCCTTGACCACGTACCCCTCTTTCCTCAGCAGGGAGGCAATGCGATACCGCTGCACGGGTTCATCGTTGACCAAAAGGATGTTCATGCCGGATTGCCTCTTTTGGAGGACCATGCTAGATTCATTCTAAACTAGAACAATATTGAAAGGGAGTCCGCCCATGACCAGTTCTTTGCTTCTGAGCATAACGACGTTCCTTTACTTAGCCGCGGCCGTGCTCTATTTGATCCACTGGATCTTTCGCGTGAAAAAAGCAGGAACTCTGGCCACCGGGGTCTGTATTACCGGTTTCGTGCTGCACACCGTCGGATTCATCATGAGATGGTGGGAATCCCACAAACTCGGCTACGGCCACATCCCCCTCTCCAATTTGTACGAATCACTAATATTCTTCGGCTGGGTAACCATTTTAGTTTACTTGTTTTTAGAGTTTCGCATCAAGAATAAAGTTATCGGCGCCTTTGCCACGCCCTTTGCCTTCCTGGCCATGGCTTACGCTTCCTTTGGCACGGACCAGGAAATAGAACCCCTGATTCCCGCGCTCCAGAGCAACTGGCTCACGGTCCACGTCATCACCTGCTTCCTGGGTTATGCGGCCTTTGCCGTGGCCTGTGGTCTGGGCATCATGTACCTCTTACGCTCCAAGGCCAAGAGCGACAAAGGGATCTGGGCCCATCTGCCCGACTTGCGCACGCTTGACGACCTGATCTACAAGACCATCCTCTTCGGCTTCTTCTGGCTCACGGTGGGCATCATCACCGGGGCCGTGTGGGCGGAGCAGGCCTGGGGTTCCTATTGGAGCTGGGACCCCAAAGAAACCTGGTCCCTCATCACCTGGTTCGTCTACGCCTCGGCCATTCACGCCCGTCTCATGCGGGGTTGGGCCGGCACCAAGATCGCCTTTCTCTCCATCATTGGTTTCGTTTCCGTCATCTTCACCTACTTCGGAGTCAACTTCCTGCTTTCCGGTCTTCACAGCTACGGCGCGGGTTAGATGCCTCTACTCGCTCCACCAGACGAGGAGTGGGCCCGGACAGGGCTTGAGAGATTGAGGGAGGCCCATCCGAACTTTCCCTGGGCCTCCCTGGAAAAGGGCCCCGGAGCCGCGCGCCTCGCCCGCCTCGTTGGCTTTTCCCCCTACCTCACCAACCTGCTCGTGAGGAGAGAGGACCTCCTTGCTTTCTTCCTGGAGGACCCGTTCCCGCGCCCCAGGGGGCCACGGGCGCTTGAGAGGGAGATCCGCTCCGCCGATCCTCCTTCCTGGAGGGATCTGGCGCTTCTCCTCCGCCGGATCAAACAGCGGGAGATCCTCAAGATCCTCACCCTCGATCTCTGCGGCGAACCCTTCCCGCGGGTGGTCTTTGCCCTCTCCGGCCTGGCCGAGGCCCTCCTCCGCGGGGCCCTGGGCTGGCTCGTGGAACACCTCTTCCCCGCTCTCTCCGCGCGCGACATCGTGATCCTGGGCATGGGCAAACTCGCCGGCCGCGAGCTCAACTACAACTCGGACGTGGATCTCGTCTACTTCTTCCGCGGCCCCTACCAGAAAAAGGAGCAATTCATCGCCCTCTTCCGGGAGCTGACACGGCTCTTCGACTCCCTGATGGAAGGCGAACGCCTCTTTCGGGTTGACCTGCGACTCCGCCCCGGAGGAAGTCAGGGAGAGCTTGCCTATTCCCTGAAGGCCGGCCTCAACTACTACTTTCACCAATCGCACCCCTTCGAGCGCCTGGCCCTCGTCAAGGCCAAACCCTCGGCCGGAAATCTCCCCCTGGGAAAGGCCTTTTTAAAGGCCCTGAGACCCGTGGTCTATCCGCGCTTCCTGGACTACGCCTATCTCGACCACATTCGCGACCTCAAGGAACGCCTCCAGAAAGAGGCCGCCAAACAGGGCGCGGAGAGAAACATCAAGATCGGCCCCGGCGGGATTCGCGAAATAGAGTTCTTCTGTCAGAGCCTCCAGATGATCTACGGCGGAAAGTACCCTTCGTTGCGCATACGCCACACCCTCTGGGCGCTGGCAAGGCTCAAGAAGCTGGGGCTCCTTCCGGCGGAGGAGGCCGAAGACCTGCGCCGGGCTTACGTCTTCCTGCGCACCCTGGAACACCGCCTCCAGACCATCCACTTCCGCCAAACCGCCGTCCTTCCCGAGGAGGAAGCGGCCTTGAGGCGTCTTGCCCGCAGCATGGACTTCGAGGAGATAGAACCCTTCCTCGAGACCCTTGAATCCCACCGTCGCCGGGTGAGGGAGATATTCTCCGCCCTGCTCGAACCCCAGCGGGAAGTGGACCCGCGCCGCGAGGCCCGCATGTTTCTGACGGGCGAGATCTCCGCCAAGGAGGCTGCCGAGCGGCTCAACATCCCGGAAAACCTGCTCCGCGACCTGCGGGATCTGGCGCGGCAGGAGGGGCCGCTTGGCCGGAGACGGGGGCCCATCATTGAGGAGTTGATCCCCGAGATCCTCACCGTCTGCCAGGAAGTCAAAGACCCCGACCGGGCCCTGGCCAAGCTGATCTCCTTCTTCCAGCGCCTCGGAGGGAGAATATCCTTCTATCACGCCCTCCGGCACCATCCCGAGAAACTGAAGGACCTCTTCCTGGTCTTTTCCCAGAGCGCCTTTCTTTCCAACCTCCTCGCCGAAGCCCCGGGGGCCGCAGAGGCCCTCTTCCGGCTCGCCCAAACCAGGAAACCCGAAGAATTCCTGCGCCATCCCCCGGACGAGGCCCTTTCCCTCCTCAGGGCCTACAAGAACGAAGAGCTCTTCCGCCTGGGGCTTGAAGACCTGCGCGGAAGGATCGAGCTCCCCGCACTCCTTTCACGGCTCTCGGACCTCGCGCGCGAGGTCCTGCGCTGCACCCTCTCTCTGGCCGCCGGCCCCAATTCCGGCGAGACCCCTCTTTGCATCTTTGGCCTCGGCAAACTGGGAAGCCGGGAGCTCGGCTATCGCTCGGATCTCGACATGGTCTTCATCGCCCGGGGAGACCTGGTCCCCAAGACGAAGATCGCCCAGAAGCTGCTCCACTATTTGAGCATGCCTCTGCCGGAAGGCCCCGGCTATCAGGTGGACACCCGGCTGAGGCCCGAGGGACGCAAAGGCCCCCTGGTGGTCACCCCGGAGGGGTTCCTGACCTATCATCGGGAAGACTCGGCCTGGTGGGAGAAGCTCGCCCTGGTGCGCCTCGACGAGATAGCCGGAGAACCCTCGCTGGTAGAGGAAGTGACCGCCGGGATACGGCAGATCCTTGCGGAGGTGCCGCTCACGGAAAGCGTGCGGGCGGAAATACGCCGCATGAGGGAGCTCATGGAGCGCGAACGCACGCGGGAAGGGATGATCAACCTCAAAGTCGGGCGCGGAGGGCTGGCGGACATCGAGTTCGTCGTCCAGTGGTTGATGCTCGAGGTCGCGCGCCGGGCCCCGGAACTCCTCACCGGAAACGTCCTGCTCGGGCTGGAGCGCCTGGAAGATCTGGGTCTCCTCTCCCCGGAAAAAGCCCGGAAGCTGCGCGAGGGATACCTCTTTCTGCGCGCACTTGACCAAAAACTCATCCTCCTCCTCGACAAACCCGGTGAGGAGAAGCATTATTCCCCTGCGGAGCTCGAACTCTGCGCCCCCTATCTGGGGAGCGACGTGTACCGCCGGTTCACCGAGATCACCGGGCAGAACAGGGAAATTTTCGAAGAAGTCATATGATTCCCGAAGATTTTCGGCTGGAAAGCTACGATTACGAGCTACCGGAAGAGCTCGTGGCCCAGTTTCCCTCTCCCGCGCGGGAGGAGAGCCGCCTCCTGGTCCTTGATCGCCGGACCGGGGAGATCAGGCATCATCAGCGCTTTCGGGAGATAGAAGACTATTTCCGGCCCGGCGACATCCTCGTGGGCAACGACAGCCGGGTCTTTCCCGCAAGACTCCTCGGCCGCAAGGAGACCGGAGGCCAGGTAGAGGTGCTGCTGTTGAGGCTGCCGCAGGAGGGAGAGCCTGTTCCCGCCCTTTTTCGCGGAAAAAGGCCGCGGCCCGGGCTCAAAATCAGCTTTGCCGAGGGGTTATCTGGGGAGATCGTGCGGGTGCTCGAAGGCGGCAAGGTGGAAATACTCCTCAGGGCCTCTCAAGACCTTCTTTCCCTCATCGAGCGCGTGGGTCGGGTGCCCCTTCCCCCCTACATCAAGCGCGCTCCGGTAAACGAGGACCTCTTCCGCTATCAGACGGTCTACGCGCGCAAGACCGGCTCGGTGGCCGCCCCCACGGCCGGTTTCCACTTCACCCGCGAACTATTGGAGAGACTGCAAGAGAAGGGCGTGAGCTTCCTCACCATCACCCTGCACGTGGGCTACGGGACCTTTGCCCCGGTGAAGTGCGCCGACATCCGCCAGCATCAACTTCACGAAGAATACGTGGAGATAGACCCGGGGACCGCGCGCAAGATAAACGAAACCCGGCAGAGGGGAGGAGCTGTCTTTGCCGTGGGCACCACCACCCTGCGGGCCCTGGAATTCGCCGCCCTCAAGACCGGGCGCGTGGAACCCGTCTCTGCCTGGTGCGATCTCTACATCTATCCGGGCTTTCGTTTCCAGGTGGTGGATCATCTCGTGACCAACTTCCATCTCCCGCGCTCAAGCCTCCTCATCCTGGTCTCGGCCTTTGCCGGCCGCGAGCTCATCCTCAAGGCCTATCGCGAGGCCGTGGCCAGACGCTACCGCTTCTTCTCCTACGGAGACGCCATGCTGATCCTCTAAATTTGAGCCCCGGCGGGAAGACACGTAAAATGGATCCGTGAACATCAGGAAAGACCTCGAAAGACTCGAGGAGGAGATCCTCTCCCCCTTTGCCGCCAAAGCCTCGCAGAGCAAAGGCCGCCTGCGGCCGGAGCCGGAATGCCCCCTGCGCACGTGTTTCCAGCGCGACCGGGATCGCATCATTCACAGCAAGGCCTTCCGCCGGCTGAAACACAAGACCCAGGTCTTCCTCTCCCCGGGAGGGGACCACTATCGCACCCGCCTGACCCACACCCTGGAGGTGGCCCAGATCGCCCGGGCCATGGCGCGGGCCCTGCGCCTCAACGAGGACCTCACCGAGGCCATCGCCCTGGGACACGACCTGGGGCACACGCCCTTCGGCCACGCCGGGGAAACGGTCCTCGACGAGCTCCATCCCGAGGGGTTCCGTCATTACGAGCAGAGTCTCCGCGTGGTGGACTTCTTGGAAAAGGACGGAAAAGGGCTCAACCTCACCCACGAGGTCCGGGAGGGCATCCTCAAACACTCCAAGGGCAAAGGCCCCATCCTCCCGGAGGACACCGGCGAGCTGGCCCAAACCCTCGAGGGCCAACTGGTGCGCGTGGCCGACATCATCGCCTATCTGAACCACGATCTCGACGACGCCCTGCGCGGCGGCGTGATCCGCGAAGGCGAGATCCCTTCCTCGTGCAAAAAGGTCTTCGGAGAGAGGCACTCCGAACGCATCAACACCATGGTCCGCAGTCTCGTGCTCACCACCCTCAAGTTCGACGACGGCCGCCTGCACCTGGAGGAGCACGTGGTCGAAGCCATGGAGCAGTTGCGCGACTTCCTCTTCGAAAAGGTTTACGAGGCCCCGGTGGTGCACGACGAGTTTCGCAAGGCCAAGAAGATCCTCCGCGAGCTCTACGTCTATTTCCTGGAAAACGACATCCCCTGGGAAAAGGAAACCATCTATCCGCCTGATTCCCGTCACAGGATGGTTTGTGACTTTCTGGCCGGAATGACTGACCGTTACGCCCTTACTCTCTATGAAAAACTCTTCATTCCTCGCCCTTGGATAGCCTAGTCTGAGTTGCTGAAAAATTTAAACTAATTAAAGTAAT
>JAADCO010000154.1 GCA_013154385.1 Thermodesulfobacteriota bacterium | reverse complement strand
TGCTTGGCCCCGCAGCTCACCACCACTTCTTCGGGGGCGTAGGAGAGGCCGTAGTCTTCCTTGAGGCGCTCACAGATGGCCTCTCTCAGCTCCGGAATGCCGCTCACCACCGTGTAGCGGGTGAACCCCTCTTCGATGGCCTTGATGGCGGCTCGTTTGATATGGTCGGGGGTGTCGAAGTCGGGCTCTCCGGCGGAGAGGTTGACGATGTCGTAGCCCTGGGCCTTAAGACTCTTGGCCTTGGCGTTCACCGCCAGGGTCGCCGATGGTTTGAGTTCCCTCACTCGGGCCGAAAGTCTGCTTTGCACGACGGGACCTCCTTTCTTCGTAGACTACTTCTTTGAGAAAGAGCCCTTGCGGTGGGGCCGGGGGCGGGGCCAAAGAGCGATCCTTGGCCTCCATGATCTCTGCCAACTCCTCCGGACTCATCTTGCCCAATCCCACCCAAACCAGGGCCCCCACGATATTTCTTACCATATAACGCAAAAAACCTCGGGCTGAAATTTCGAATCGGATCATCCCGGCCATGCCCACGGCCCGCTTGAGCTCGGCCCGATAGACCGTGCGCACCGTGGTCTTGATGTCGCTTCCCAGCTTGCGGAAACTCGCAAAATCCTTCTTCCCCACGAAAAGGGGGAGACAGGCGCGCATGGCCTCGAGATCGAGCTTCTGCGGCACCCACCAGGAATAGAGGCGCCAGATGGGATTGCGCACCGGATGGTTGTAGATCTGGTAGAAGTAGGTCTTGTACTTGGCGTCGTACTGGGCGTTGAACTTGATGGGGACCTCCTCCACCTTGACGATGGCGATGTCCTTGGGAAGGAGGGCGTTTAAGGCCCGGTGCATGTCCTCAAGCGACATCTTGCTCGTGGTGAGGAAGTTGGCCACCTGCCCCAGGGCGTGGACTCCGGCGTCCGTGCGCCCTGCGGCCCGCAGCTTCACCTTGTGGCCCACCAGGCGGGCCAACGTCTCTTCAAGGACTCCCTGGATGGTCGGACCAACCTTCTGTCGTTGCCAACCGAGATAGTTGGTCCCGTCGTAAGCAATGGTGAGTTTGATGTTGCGCATTTTTTACGGGAAGAGAGGAGGCACGGTGAGCCCGGTCTCCTCCGGCCAACCCATCATGAGGTTCAGGTTCTGGATGGCCTGACCGCTGGCCCCCTTGACCAGGTTGTCTATGGCCGAGACGAGGATCACCCGTCCGGTCCGGGGATCGGCCTTGAGACCGATGAGGGCCCGGTTGGTGCCCTTGACGTGGGCCGTGTGCGGAAAGGCCCCTTCGGGGAGCACCTCGACGAAGGGCGAACCTTGATAGAAGGACTCGAGGGCCTCCCTCAGGCGCGCCTCGGAAACCCCTTCCTTGGGCCAGGCATAGATGGTGGCCAGTATCCCCCGATTCATGGGCACCAGATGGGTGGTGAAGTTGATGAGGACCTCCTCTCCCGCGGCGCGCGAGAGTTCCTGCTCGATCTCCGGGGTGTGGCGATGCTTGGCCACGTTGTAGGCGCAGAAATCTTCGTTCACCTCGCAAAAGATGAGGCCGAGCTTGGCGCTCCTTCCCGCCCCGGAGACCCCGCTCTTGGCGTCCACGATGAGCCCCTTCTTGAGGATGAGCCCCTCGCGGAAAAGGGGCACCAGGGGAAGGAGGCTCGCCGTGGGATAACAGCCGGGGTTGGCCACCAGACGCGCCTTGCGGATCTCGTCCCGATGGGCCTCGCAGAGGCCGTAGACCGCTTCCGCCAAAAGATGGGGGGCCGGATGGCGCACCTTGTACCAGTCTTCGTAGACCTTCTGATCCTTGAGCCGAAAGTCGGCCGAGAGGTCAATCACCTTGAGGCCCCGTTCGAGGAGAGAGGCGGCCATCTCCGCCGCGGCCCCGTGGGGCACGCACAAAAAGGCCACCTCCGCCTTGGCGGCTATCTCGTCGGGGGAAGGTTCTATGAGACGGAGATCTCCAAAGCGGGTGAGGAAGGGGAAGATGCTTGAGAGGGGTTTTCCTGCTTCCTTGCGGGAAGTGACACAGGTTACCTCTACCTGCGGGTGACCGGATAAGAGCCGCAAGAGCTCAAGACCGGTGTAACCCGTCGCGCCAACGATGGCCACCCGCAGCATAGAGGGCCTCCCGGTGGCCGACTAACGCTTGGAGTACTGCTGCCCGCGCCGGGCACCACGAAGACCGTACTTCTTCCGTTCCTTGACCCGGGCGTCGCGCGTGAGGAAACCGGCCTTCTTCAGGGAAGGACGAAGCTCCTCGTTGAAGATGACGAGCGCCTTGGCCACACCGTGGCGAATGGCCTCGGCCTGGGCGCTCTTGCCTCCGCCGGTCACCGTGCAGAGGATGTCGAACTTCCCGGACGTGCCGGTGATGTTGAAGGGCTGCTCCACGACGTGACGCGCGACCACCGTGTCGCCGAAGTACTCGTCAAAGTCCTTATCGTTTACCCGAAAACGACCACTACCCGGGATGAGCCAAACACGAGCGATGGCCGTCTTTCTCTTGCCGGTGGCGTAGTATCTCTTCTTGGTTTCCGCCATTTCTCTCACCTCTAGTCTAGATCAAGGGGTTTGGGATTCTGGGACTGATGGGGATGCTCGGCCCCGCGATAAATCTTGAGCTTCTTGAGCATCTTTCGTCCCAGGCGATTCTTGGGAAGCATGCGCTTGACCGCCAAACGGATGATTTCTTCGGGCTTGGTCTGCGCCATCTTCTTGGCCGGGGTGAGCTTGAGCCCGCCCATGTAACCAGAGTGACGCCAGTAGAGCTTCTGGTCGAGCTTCTTGCCCGTAAGCTTTACGTGTTCGGCGTTGATCACCACCACGAAGTCTCCGGCATCGACGTGGGGAGTAAAATCCGGGCGATGCTTGCCGCGGAGACGCTGGGCGATGAGGCTTGCCAGACGCCCAAGGACCTTACCTTTGGCATCGATCACGTACCAATTGCGCTTGACCTCTTCTTTTTTGAGCATCGGCGTCTGCGAGGTAAAAATGGCCATTATTCTCACTCCTTACCCTAAAAGGCTTAATCGGCTCCGTCTCTTTAAAAGATGGACCTGTCCTTGTCAAGGAAGCGGCTACATTTTAGCGCTTTCCGCTAAGCTTTCAACGTTTATTCCCCGATCTTGGGGATGGTCCCCCGCCGGAGGGCCTCCCGATAGATCCGCCGGAAGAGGAGATAGCTCCCCGAAAGATAGGCCAGATTGAGCCCCGTGGCCTTCAAGAGAAAGGAAAGATCCGCCTCTCCCTTGAGGAGGATCGCCCTCATCCCTTCAAAGACGTGGGCCGAAGGGACGAAGTCCGCCACGGCCCTCAGCCAGGGAGGAAGGACCGAGACCGGATAGAAGACCGCTGACACCGGCAGGAAGAGGAAGGCCAGCGCCCAGGCGAGGATCTCGGCCTCCTGGCCGAAGCGCAGGATGGCCGCCATGGTCACCAGGCCGATGGCCCAGCCGAGGGCGCAGAGGTTGAGCACCATCGGGATCAACCAGACACCCAGGAGGAAGATCTTGAAGCCGAAGAAGACCGCCGCGAGCACGGACATAAGAAGGAGGGCCGAGACCACCTTGAAGATGCTCACCAGGAGGAGGCCCGCGAGATATTCCCCCACGCTCAGGGGGGAGACGAAGAGGTTGACGAGGTTTCGCGCCCACACGTCTTCGAGGAAGGAGACCGAAAGCCCCTGCTGGGCCCGGAGGAGGATGTTCCAGAGGATGAGGCCGCCGAGGAAGAAGGAGACGTAGTGCGGCATCCTCTGCCCCACCTGCTCCAGATAGAGGGTGATGAAGCCCCAGAGGAGGAGATCCACCGTGGGCCAGTAGAAGACGTCGAGCAAGCGGGTGAGGCTCCGCCGGTAGAGATAGAGTTGCCGCAAAAAGACACCCCAGATCCGCCGCGCGCTCATGAGACCAACCGAAAGTAGAGTTCCTCGAGATCCTCCACGTGAAAACTCTTGAGGAGTTCGGAGACCTCTCCCAGAGCCCTCACCCGACCGGCCTCGAGGATGAGGATCCGGTCGGAGATCTCCTCGATCTCGTGAAGGTTGTGCGAGGTGATGAGGACCGAAAGCTTCCAGGACCGCCTCAACCGGCGCAGCAGGTCCCGCGTGCGATGGGCCACCTCCGGATCGAGCCCGGCCGTGGGTTCGTCGAGGAGGAGCACCCGGGGGCGGTTGAGGAGAGCCTTGGCCAGACAGAGGCGCATCATCTGCCCGGAAGAGAGCCTCCGCGTGGGCTCATCACGCCTTTCCCAGAGGCCGAAGAGCTCGAGCACCTCCCGGATTCGCTCCTCCGGGGAGGAGACCTCGTAGAGATGGGCGTAGACCCGAAGGTTTTCCCTCAGGGTGAGGGAAAGCGGAAGGGAGACGTAGTTGGAGGCGAAGTTCACCTGTTTGAGGACCTCCGTCCGCTCCTCAAAGAGGTCGCGGCCGAAGTAAACGATGCGGCCGCGGGAAGGCGTGACCAGGCCGAGGAGACAATTGATGAGGGTCGTCTTTCCCGCCCCGTTTGGCCCCACCACCCCGAGGATCTCTCCGGCGCGCAACCCGAAGGAGACCTCGGAGAGGGCCACCAGGCCGTCGAAAGACTTGTGCAAACCTTCCACGCACAGGACTTCTTCCATGCCGGAAGACAATGATCGCTTGAGCCGGAACGTTCAAGAGGGGAGGAAGATCTGGATCCCGGGGGTGGATTCGAACCACCATTCTGGGAGCCAAAATCCCATGTCCTGCCGATTAGACGACCCGGGATCCGCGTCTTCTAAAGATAACGGCGAGCCTCGAATTTGCAACGTTCCTCAGAGGAAGATGCGCGCCAGCTCTTCGGCTTCCGCGTAGGTCTTCTTCAACATCGAGCGGACGATGTCCTTGTTGAGGTTGAAGCGTGAATGGGCCTCCTCGACGATGATCTCGGCCTCCGGACTCTCGGAGGGGTCTTCCTGGTAGCGAAGATGGGAGACGAGATAGATCGCCGGATCGAGATCCTCCGCGAAGCTGTGGTGCGCCGAAACCGCCTGCACCAGATAGTCCGGAAGGTTCCATTCCTCGGCCATGAGGCGCCCGATGGCTTGATGGTCAAACCCCAGCTCCCGCCTTTCGAGCTCGTCCAGGCGCACCTCTTTCTCCACGTTCCAGGTCTCGAGCGTGGGGCAGTATACCTTTTCTTTGAGGTGCATGATCACCGGAATGGCCATGTCCTGCAGGAGACCGGCGCTGAAGGCCTCGACGTGGTGCTGCGGGTTTAAGAGATGGGCCAGTTGTCTGGCGAGGATGGCCCGCCTGGCGCCGGCCAACCAGAAGAGCTCCTGGTTGAGGCACGCCGCCCGGAAGTTGGGAAGTGTCTCCCTAACGGCCAGGGGCAAGATCAGGGATTCGAGCCTCGCCCGGCCGAGAAGGGCCACCGCGTGTTCGATGTTGGTCACCTGTTTGGGAAGGCCAAAGGCGGCGGAGTTCACCGTCTTCAACACCTTGAGATGGATGGCCGGATCAAGGGCCACCCGGCGGGCGATCTCGGGCACCGGGACGTTCGGGTCCCTGAGCCCCTCGAGGATGTACATGGCCACCTTGGGAAAGTGGGGCAACTCGAAGTCTGCGAGCAACTTCTTGAGCTCTTTCCGCGGGTCCTTTGGCCGTATGCGCTTCTTCAAAACTCCTATAAAACCCATTAGTCCGCCCTCCTTGCGATGCGATTGGTAAAGATGGCCAGGAGACCACCGAGCATGACGTAGCCGGTGATCACTTCACAGATGGCAATGACCTGCCCGGCGAGAGAGTTGGGGATCACGTCGCCGTATCCCAGGGTGGTCAGGGTCACGATGCTGTAGTAGAGCGGGGAAAGGGCCGTGGGATACTTTCCGTAATCAACCCCTACGAGATGGTAGAGATAGGCGAAAAAGAGGGCCTGCGCGAGGATGAGGAGGCACCAGCGGAACATGCTCCGGCCGCAGTCTGAGGTGAGCCACCAAAGATAGTAAACCACCCGGGCCAAAGGACCCTGGTTCTTGAACTCCTCGAGGTAGTTTTCGTCCATGATGTGCCGTCTCAGGAGATAGGCTCCGGCAAAGTTGATGTCCCGGATGTCTGCCCCGATCCAGGAAGCCTTCTTGTAGCCCCGGAGCATCCTCAGGCGGGAGCCACGAAGATCGGCGTTGAAGAAGACCGCTCCGTGGACATCGCTCAAGCTGAGATCGGCCTCCTTGAGGACGGCTGAAGTGAAGTCGGCCGTGCGCAGGTTGGCCTCCCGCAATCTGGCGTTCGTAAGGTCCGCACACCGGGCATCCACGTGCTCCATGTTGGCCTTGGTGAAGGAGGAATCCCTCAGGTCGGCGTGAAAGAGGCGGGCCCCCTTGAGGTTGGCCATGCCGAAGCCCGTGGCGCGGGCCTTCACCCCTTCGAGATGGGCCTCGGAGAGATCGGCCCCGGAGAAGTCGGCCCCGGAAATGTCGGCCCCGCTGAAGATGGCGCCCTTGAGCTTGGCCTTGAAAAATTTTGCGCCCCGAAGATTGGCGCGGGAGAAGTCCCTTCCCGAAAGATCCTGGAAGCTGAAATCGGGTCTTTTCTCCTCCTGCCTGTGAACTTGTTCCTGATCCCATTCACAATAGAGGTTTGTTTCCATAATGGGGACCCCCTTCGAGGCTAAAACTATTTTCGGTCGGAAATCGCCCCCTTTTTAAACGTCAGACTTGTTGACACCCTTTAGGTTCATGTGCTAACGAAGTGCTCAATCCAGATTGGCTCAAGGAGAGGAACCCATGATCGAAGTGAGACTGCACGGTCGAGGCGGTCAGGGAGCCGTGACTTCGGCAGAGCTCATCGCCATCTCTGCCATCAACGAGGGCAAATACGCCCAGGCCTTCCCGAGCTTTGGCCCCGAACGGCGTGGAGCCCCGGTGATGGCCTTTGTCAGGGTAAGCGACCAGCGCATCCGGACCCGAGAGAAGGTCTATCATCCCGACATCGTCGTGGTGCTCGATCCTTCTCTTCCCAGCATCGTCAACGTAACCGACGGACTCAAGGAGGACGGTTGGGCCATCATCAACACCTCCAAGGACGAAAAGACGGTACGGAAGATGCTCGGCGGTTTCAAAGGGAAGCTGGCCCTGGTGGACGCCACCAAGATTGCCCTTGAGGTCCTCGGGCTTCCCATCACCAACACCACCATGCTTGGGGCCTTCCTCAAGGCTACGGGCCTGGTGGACAGGAAATATCTCGAAGAGGCCTTGGAACAGCGTTTCGGTCGCCTGGCGGAGAAGAACAAGGCCGCCATGCAGCGGGCCATCGAGGAAACCAAACTCTACACCTAAGGAGTAAGTGCAATGGGTAAGGATCAAGGAATGCTTCCTTGGAAGGAGGTGCCGTTTGGGCTCTACATCCTGGAGCCCGGCAACAGCGCCCAGTTCAAGACTGGTAACTGGCGTTCCATGCGCCCGGAACTGGACAAAGAAAAGTGTGTCAAGTGCGGCACCTGTTACATCATGTGCCCGGATATGTGCTACGACCAGCAGGACGAAGAGGGCTACTACCTGGTAAACCTCTTCTACTGTAAGGGGTGTGGGATCTGCGCCGCGGTTTGCCCCAAGGGGGCGATTACCATGGTCGTGGAGGAGGTCTAGCCATGGGAAAGAGAGTAGCCAAAGAAGTTTCCATAGCCATTGCCGACGCCGTCAAACTGGCGCGAGCCGAAGTCATCGCGGCCTATCCCATTACCCCGCAGACCCACATCGTCGAGCACCTGAGCGAGCTCGTGGCCAATGGTGAGCTCGACGCCGAATACATCACCGTAGAGTCCGAGCATTCCGCCATCAGTGCGGCGCTGGGAGCCGTGGCCACCGGAGCGCGCACTTTCACCTCTACCTCGGCGCAGGGGTTGGCCCTCATGCACGAGATCCTCTTCATCGCCCCGGCGCTCAGGCTTCCGGTGGTGATGGTCGTAGCCAACCGTGCCCTTTCGGCCCCCATCAGCATCTGGAACGACCACAGCGACATCATGGCCGAAAGGGACATCGGCTGGATCCAGATGTGGGCCGAAAACGGTCAGGAAGCGGTGGACCTCGTCATCCAGGCCTTTCGCATTGCCGAAGACCGCAACGTCATGTTCCCCACCATCGTCAACATTGACGGGTTCACCCTCTCGCACGTCATCGAACCCATAGAAATGCCCGACCAGGAAGAGGTGGACGACTTCCTTCCGCCCTTCCGCCCGAAGTACAAGCTCGACCCGCGGAAACCGCTCACCATGGGTCCGGTGGGTGTGCCGGAGATCTACTTCGAGGCCAAACGGGCCCAGGACGAGGCCTTCCGCAATTCCCGCCGGGTCATCAACCGAGTCTGGAAGGACTGGGCCAACCGGTTCGGCCGCGAATACCATCCGGTGGAGACCTACCGGACGGAAGACGCGGAAGTGGTGCTCATGATCCAGGGCAGCATGGCGGAGACCGCCATGACCGCCATAGACAAGATGCGCGAGGCCGGCAAGAAGGTCGGCCTGGTGAGACTGCGGGTCACCAGGCCCTTCCCCGTGCAGGAGTTCCGCAAGGCGGTGGCGGGCATCCCGGTGCTTGCGGTCATCGACCGTGCGCTCACCATCGGTGGCGTGGGTGGCCCGCTGGGCACGGAAGTGCGCGGGGCGCTCTACGCTGCGGCCCGTCGTCCGCGGGTGGTGAACTTCATCGCCGGTCTCGGCGGACGCGACATCACGGTGGAGGACTTCGAAGAAATGGCGGATCGGGCTGCCTTCTACCGCAAGAAGCGGCCCAAAGAAGCTTACGAATACATAGGGGTGCGTGAGGTATGATACCAGAGCTCGCAAAATTCAAAGGTTTTTCCGTCAAAAACTTGCCCAAAGAGGAGCCTCTGGCTCCGGGACACAGGGCTTGTCAGGGTTGTGGTGAGATCCTGGCCTTGCGGATGGTGATGAAGGCCTTGGGCACGGACGTGATCGTCTGCAACGCCACGGGGTGCATGGAGATCGTCACCTCACCCTTCCCCCATACTTCGTGGCGTGTGCCCTGGATCCACATCGCCTTCGAGAACGCCGCGGCGGTGGCTTCCGGGGTGGAAGCGGCGCTCAAGGTGCTCAAGCGCCACGGCCGTTTCCCCAAGACCCGTCACGTGGACGTGGTCTCCATCGCCGGAGACGGCGGCACGGCGGACATCGGTCTGCAGGCCCTTTCCGGCGCCCTGGAGCGCGGGCACGACTTCGTCTACGTCTGCCTCGACAACGAGGCTTACATGAACACCGGTGTCCAGCGCTCGAGCTGCACGCCCTACGGCGCCATGACCACCACCAGCCCTCCGGGCGAAAGAAGCATCGGCCAGATGACCTGGAAGAAAAACGTCCCGGCCATTGCCGTGGCCCACGGTATCCCTTACGTGGCGACGGCCAGCCCGGCCTTCTTCCTGGACCTCATGAACAAGGTCAAGAAGGCCGCGCTGGTTAAAGGGCCGGCTTACGTGCACATCTATTCGCCCTGTCCTACGGGCTGGGGCACCAAAGCGGAAGACTCCATCAAGCTGGCCCGCTTGGCCGTGGACACCAAGATCTTCCCCCTCTACGAGGTGATCGAGGGCAAGTACTATCTCACCCGCAAGATCACCAAGCCCAAGCCCGTGGAGGAGTATCTCAAGCTGCAGCGCCGTTTCCGGCATCTCACTCCGGAGCACATCGCCGAGATCCAGCGCCGGGTGGATGCCGAGTACGAGCGCCTGGTCAAGCTCTCCGAGCTCTAGGCGGCTTGACAGAGCCTGAGGCGCTCGCTATTTATTTAGACTGACCGGAGCGGGAGTAGCTCAGTTGGTAGAGCGCCACCTTGCCAAGGTGGATGTCGCGGGTTCAAGTCCCGTCTCCCGCTCCATTTTTTATTTGTCCTCCTGACTCCCCTCTTCCATTCCTTCCGC
>JAADCO010000094.1 GCA_013154385.1 Thermodesulfobacteriota bacterium | reverse complement strand
GAGATCAGCCGGGTCTTCGAGGAACCTTTCCCCGAGAAGGCGCCTAAGAGTCTTTTTCGTCCTTGGCGGGATGCGGTTTGAGATAGGCTTCGATCTCACGACAGAGGAATTCTATCTGATATTTGACCGAACCGGGACGGCTGATCTTCTTCTGGATGCTGTTCAGCGCGTAGACCACCGTGGCGTGGTCGCGGTTGAAGAGCCGTCCGATGGACTGGAGGCTCTCGTCGGTGAAGCGGCGGCACAGATACATGGCCACCTGCCGCGGGAAGGTCACCCGCCGAGAGCGTGAGCGCGAACGCAGCTCTTCCCGGCTGACCTTGAAGTGCCGGCAGACGAGATCGAGGATGAATTCCTTGGTCACCTCCGGGGCCGGAGGGGCGATCTCCTGCACGAGCTCCCGGGCGAGGGAGAGGGTGATGGGCTCGCGCAGGAGGCTCGAGCGGGCCACGAGCCCGATGACCGCGCTTTCGATCTGGCGGATGTCTCCGCGGAGATGCCGCGCGAGATACTCGACCACCTCTTCCGGGAGCTCCACGCCCTGACGCCTGGCCTTGCGGCGCAGGATGTTCATCCTCGTCTGGTAATCCGGCGGATTGATCCGGATCAGGGCTCCGGCCTGAAAGCGGGACCTCAGCCCCTCGTCCAGCTTGGGGATCTCCTGCGGGGGCCGGTTTCCGGTGAAAACCACCACCTTCCCCGCGTCGTAGAGATAATCGAGGGTGAGCGCCAGTTCCGCCTGGGTGAAGTCCTTGCCCGAGAAGAAGTGGACCTCCTCGAGCATGAGGATCTCGCACCCCCGGCGCAGTTTTTCCTTGAAGTCGTCGAGGCGGTCGCTCTTGAGGGCCCGGACGAGCTGGGAAGTGAAGTCCTGGGCGGTGAGATAGCAGATCCGGCCTCCCTTGGGATGGGCGAGCACGTGGTTGCCCACCGCCTGGCTGAGATGGCTCTTCCCGAGACCGGTGCTCGCGCAGAGATAGATGATGCGATGGTCGGCCTCCCGGTTGGCGAGGGCCCAGCAGGTGGCGTAGGCCAGGCGGTTGCACTCCCCGACCACGAACTCGTCGAAGGTGAAACGCGAAGAGAGCCTGCGTCCCAGGAGACGCGTCGGGTCGTAGGGCAGATCCACCTGCTTGGGTTCCCGAAAGGGTTTCTCCACGGCGATGAGCTCCACCTCCAGGGAGAGTCCCTGCTCCCGGACGGCCTCCTGGATGAGCCCGAGATAATGGTCCTTGATCCAGTTCAGGCTGAACTGATTCGGGCAGGCGATGACCAATTTATGACCAGAAAGCCCGGCGCACTCGAGCGGTTTTATCCAGACCTTGTAGCTGGCTTCGGGCAGTTTTTCCGACAGAAAGTGTTTGATCCGTTCCCACAGACTAGCCATAACAATACACCCCCCGCGCTGGACGCCGACCAGGCTAACCGGGAACCGGGCCACGGTCAAAATGGATCTCCGGCTTCTAGAGGCATTTATCCTCCGCTGCGCCTTCCCCGAATTCTCCACGATAAATTTGGGCGTTAGGGCCAATCTTCGACGAAAGTCAAGAAACACGCCGATAAAACCAATTGCTCTGAAGAGGCTTTTCCTGAGGGAATTGAGTGGCACAAATTAAAGTTTCAACACGGGGGGTTGAAGACTTTTTCTTGCGAAATTTTGATATTTTTTCGAATTTCTCTTTTTTCCTTCTTGACGACAGGATGGGGAGTTAGGGCACGCTGGCTCCGACGGGCCTTTTTTGGTAACTCTTCGGACATGAACGGCGCGGACTTGAGAGATCTCGGAATTCCGGACAGGAAACGTTGTTATGAAATATTGCACGAGTTCGGGGTCCCGCCCCACATCGTGGCGCACGGAGAGATGGTGGCCAGGGTGGGCGTGCTGATCGCGCGCGCGCTCGAAGAGGTCGGCGAACCCGTGGACGTGGCCCTGGTGGAAGCCGCGGGTCTGCTCCACGACCTCACCAAGCACCGCTCGCTCGTCACCGGCGAGAACCACGCGGAGACCGCCGCCCAGGAGCTTCGGCGGCTGGGGTATCCGCGGGTGGCCGAGGTGGTGGCGCAGCACGTCTTCCTCAAGCCCGGGCCTCCCGGAAGCCCCATCCGCGAGGAAGAGATCGTCTACTACGCCGACAAGCGGGTGCGCCACACGGAGATAGTCTCCCTCAAGGAGCGTTTCGAAGACCTGCGGGCGAGATACGGGAAGACCGTCTCGAGCCTCGTGCGCCTCCATCGGCTGGAGGAGATGACCCGTCTTCTCGAAAGGAGGATCTTCAAGAAGCTTCCCTTCGGACCGGAAAAGGTAAAGGAGCTCCTCGATGAAACCTAAAGTGGCGTTGCTTTGTGGCGGTCGTTCGGCGGAAAGAGAGGTCTCGCTGAAGAGCGGCGAGGCGGTGGAACGTGCCCTTCGGGCCCGGGGCTATCCGGTGGAGCGCTTCGATCCGGCCACGGATCTGGCGACACTCGCCCGTCGCGCCGGAGAGTTCGATCTCGCCTTCCTCGCCCTTCACGGCCCGGGCGGCGAGGACGGGACCATTCAGGGTTTCCTCGATTCCCTGGGGCTCCCCTATCAGGGGGCCGGGGTGCTCGGTAGCGCCCTGGCCATGGACAAGGCCCTCTCAAAGCTCCTCTACCGGGAGGCCGGGCTTCCCGTGCCCCGCGCCGTTGAGCTCCGGAAGGGAGGACCCGTGCCCTCCCCTCTTCCCCTGCCCGCGGTGGTCAAGCCCGCCTCGCAGGGCTCAAGCGTGGGGATGTCCATCGTGGAAAGAGAAGAAGATCTCGCCGAGGCCCTCGAGCGCGCCTTCCGGTACGAGGATCGGGTGCTGGTTGAGGAGTACCTCGCCGGCCGCGAACTCACCGTGGGCGTCCTCGGCGAGGAGACGCTTCCCGTGGTGGAGATCATCCCCGGGGAGAAGCACCGCTTCTTCGACTACGAGGCCAAGTACACCCCCGGGGCCACGCAGGAGATCTGTCCGGCGGAGATCCCGGAGGAGGTGGCGCGGAAGGCGCAAGAATACGCCCTTCGCGCCCACGAAGCCCTGCGCCTGCGGCACTACAGCCGCACGGACTTCATCTACGCGCGGGGCGAGGTCTACGTGCTCGAGACGAACACCATCCCCGGCATGACGGAGACGAGCCTTCTGCCGCTTGCGGCCAGGGTGGCGGGCTATTCCTTCGAAGACCTCGTGGAGCGCCTGGTGGAGCTGGCGTTAGCGGCATCCTGAACGCAGGGCCTCTTCGATCTTCATCCGCACGAGGGTGGCGAGTTCCGTCTTCTCGCGCAGGGAGAGCCCCCGCGTTTCGATGGGCTGGAGGATCTTCACGCGCACGAGCCCCGGTCGGACGTAGAGCTTGCCCTTGGGCATGATCCGCTCCGTGCCGCAGATGGCCACCGGCACCACCGGGTGGCCGCTCTTGATGGCAAGCACGAAGCCCCCGGTCTTGAAAGGAAGGAGCCTTCCGTCCGGGCTGCGGGTGCCCTCGGGGAAGATGACCACGGAGAACCCCTCGCGCACCTTCAAGGCCGCGGCCTCAAGGCTCTTTAGCCCTTTGCGCGGGTTGCGGCGGTCAACCGGGATGTAGCCTATGGCCTTCAAGGCCCAGCCGAAGAGCGGGATGCGGAAGAGGCTTTCCTTGGCGAGCCATCTTATCTGATAGGGGAGCGCCACGGCGAGCACCGGGATGTCGAACTGGCTGCGATGGTTGGCGGCGAAGATGTAGGATTCGCCCCGGCGCAGGTGTTCGAGCCCCCGCACCTCGAGTTTCACCCCCGAGACCCACAGGATGCCGCGCAACCAAAAGACGCCTATCCGGTGGGTGAGCCGCCCCCGGCGGTCGAAGAGGGCGAGAAAGAGGATGAGGAAGGCAAAGGGCGGCACGGTGATGAGGATGTAGAGATAGAGGCAGAGGTTGTGGAAAAGGACCCTGATCATCTTTCTCCCTCCGGGCGGAGACCGTATTTCTTGCCGTAGCCCCGCGGAGTGAGGAGAAAGTCCCCTACGCGCCGGGTTTCGGAGTTTCCCACGATGAGGAGCGTGGCCATGTCCACTTCCGGGAGAAAGTCCTCGAGGGCCGAGAGGCTGGTGAGGATGATCTTTTCCCCCTCGCGGGTGACGTTCTTGGCGATGGCCACCGGGGTCTCGGGGTCCTTCCGCTCAAGCAGCAGGTCAATGGCCCGGGGAAGGAGGGCCCTTCGTTTTCGGCTGGCCGGATTGTAGATGACGAGCACGAAGTCGCCCTCGGCCGCGGCCTTGATCCGCCTTTCGATCACCTCCCAGGGGGTGAGGCGGTCGCTTAGGGAGACGAAGGCCACGTCCGTGCTGAGCGGGGCCCCGAGCTTGGCCGCCGCCGCGCAAGCCGCCGTTACCCCGGGAATGATCTCGATGGGACAGGAGAAATCCTCCGCGGAAAGGACCTCGAAGACCGGCGCGGACATGCCGTAGATGGCCGGGTCCCCGCCGGAGACCAGGGCCACGACGCGGCCCTCGGAGGCCAGTTGCAACGCCTCGCGGGCCCTCTTGAGCTCCTCGGTCATCCCCGCCGAAAGCGTCTCCTTGCCTTCGAGGAAAGAGGAGATCTGGGAGAGATAGCGATGGTAACCGACGATGATTTCGGCCTTTTTCAGGGCCTCACAGGCCGCCAGGGTGAGATGCTCCTCCCCTCCGGGGCCTATGCCCACGAGAAAGAGTTTTCCTTGACGAGAGAGTTTTCTTGCCATTTTCGGAAGCTCTGAACTAAAATCTGGACATCTGTCTGAAAAAATGCTGAAAGGCCATGTCTTCACCATCTAATAGAAAAAAAATCGACTTAGAACAGGCCCTAATAGAAAGCGAAGCCAAGTTTCGCACTCTTACCGAATCCGCCGCCGTAGGCATCTTTCTTTACCGTGAAAAGTTCCTCTACGCCAACCCGGCCATGGAGGCCATCACCGGCTATTCGCTGAAGGAGCTCTACGACATCTACCTCTGGGACATCGTCCATCCCGAGCATCGGGAGATGGTGCGAGAAAGGATACTACGCCGGCTGGCCGGTGAAAAACCTCCGCCCCACTACGAGATAAAGATCATCACCAAGCAGGGGCAGGTCCGATGGCTGGAGGTCACCGCCGCCACCTTCGAGCAGGAAGGAAAGATCGTCGGCGTCGGCACGGCCATTGACATCACCGACAAGAAAGAGTTTGCGAGAAACCTCGAAGAGACCATCGTCCGCTATCAGACCATCTTCAACGCCTTTCAGGGTTTCATCTACGCCATCTCCGAGGACTATCGGCTGGAGCTCTTGAATGCGCGCCTCCTTCAGTACCTCGGCCGCGAGGTCCAGGGCCAGCTCTGCTTCCGCACGCTGTTTGAAAGGGAGTCCCCCTGTCCCTGGTGTCGGGTGAAGAAGGTCTTTGAGGGCGAGGGCGCCCAGTGGGAGTTCCAGGACCCGCGCAACGGGCGCTGGTACCGGGTGGTGGCAAGCCCCCTGCGCTATCCCTCGGCCGAGACCCAGGCCCTCCTCCTGGTGGAGGACGTGACCGACCGCAAGAAGGCCGAGGAGGAGCTCCTCCGGGCCTCGAAGTTCGAGTCCCTGGCCATGCTGGCCGGAGGCATCGCCCACGACTTCAACAACTTCCTCACGGCCATCCTGGGGAGCCTCACGCTTGTGCGCTTAAAGAGCAAGCTCCCCAAGGACATCGAGCACCTCATCAACCAGGCCGAGCAGGCCTGTCTCAAGGCCCGCGGCCTCACCCAGCAGCTTTTGACCTTTGCCAAGGGCGGCGCCCCGGTGAAGAAGACCGCCTCCCTGCGGGACATCCTGCGGGAGACGGTTTCCTTCTGCCTGCGCGGTTCAAACGTCAACTGGTACGTGGACATCGCCCCGGACCTGGCCCTGGTGGACATAGACGTCACCCAGATGAGCCAGGTGATCAGCAACCTGGTGATAAACGCCAAGCAGGCCATGCCCCACGGGGGGCGCCTGCTCGTGCGCGCGGAGAACGTGGACCTGAACGGCGAGTTCGGGCTCCCGCCGGGCCGCTACGTGCGCATCTCCGTCACCGACGAGGGTGAAGGCATAGACCCGGAGATCCTCCCCAAGATCTTCGACCCTTACTTCACCACCAAGGAGGACGGCACCGGTCTGGGCCTGGCCATCTCTTACTCCATCATCCGCAGCCACGGAGGGCACATCGGGGTCTCCTCCCGCAAGGGGGTCGGGACCACCTTCGAGATCTATCTCCCGGCCAGCGAGGGCCAGAGGGAGGAGATGATCACCGTTTCCGAGACCCTTCCCCGCGGCACGGCGCGCGTCCTGGTCCTCGAAGACGAAGAGCTCGTGCGGCAGACCTTCCGCGAGGCCCTGGAGTTTGCGGGCTACGAGGTGGAGGAGGCCCGAAACGCCGACGAGGCCATCGAAAAGGTGAAGATGGCGCTTGCCACCTCCTCTCCCTTCGAGGTCGCCATCCTCGACCTCACCATTCCGGGGAGCCTGGGCGGCCTTGAGGTCCTGCCGCTCTTGAAGGAGGCCGACCCCGAACTCAAGACCATTCTCGCGAGCGGCTACGCCAATCAGGCCCCGGAGGAATACAGGGGCCACGGCTTCGACGCCGTGCTCAAGAAGCCCTTCACCATCGAGGAACTCCTGACCACGATGAAGAGGGTCCTTTCGACATGAGGCGCGAAGGTTGGCTCTTCATGATCGGGCTTGAAGGCCCGCGTCTTTCCCCGGAAGAGGAGGAAACCATCCGCGAACTCGGTCTCAGGCACTTCATCCTCTTTCGCCGCAACCTCGAAGACCGCCAGCAGACCGTCCGCCTCGTCTCCTCCCTTCGCCGATACGGGGGGCTCGTGGCCGTGGACCAGGAAGGGGGGCCGGTGGCCCGCCTGCGCCCTCCCCTCTTCCCGGATCTCCCGGCCCCGCTCGAGTTGGCCGGAGACCCGGACCCAGAGGGCGCGGTGGCCCGCACCGCCGCGCTCTGCGCCCGGCATCTGCGCGAGTACGGGTTCAACCTGAACCTCTCTCCGGTGCTCGACCTGGGGGACGAGGAGGCCCCTTCCTTCCTTCGCGGGCGCACCTTCGGCCGCGATCCGGAGAAGGTGGCCCGCCTCGGGCGGACCTACGTGGAAACCTTTCTCTCCGAGGGGCTTCTCTGTTGCGCCAAGCACTTCCCCGGGCTCGGCGAGGCGCGTCTTGACCCCCACGAGGACCTCCCGGTGCTCGAGAGGCTTGATCCCGCGGCTCTAGAGCCTTTTCGCGCCGCCGTGGACGCCGGGGTGCCCTGCGTGATGACCACCCATCTCCTGATCCGGGAGCTCGACCAGAGGCCCGCCACCTTCTCTTCTTCGGTCGTCACCCTCCTGCGGCGGGAGTTATCCTTCCCGGGCCTCGTGCTCACCGACGACCTCTTCATGGGCGCCGTGCTGAAGAAGATGGACCTCGCCGAGGCCGCGCTTCACGCCTTCCTGGCCGGGCACGATCTCCTCCTCCTCTGCCAGGATTTCCGGAGGAGTGCGGAAACCATCCGCGAGCTCCTTCCCGAGCTCCGCTCCCCGGCCCTGAAAGGGCGGGTTGAGGAAAGCCTTGAGCGCCAGGAAAAACTCTTCAAGTATTGCTTGCCCGCGGGTTAGGTGTTAAAGGCATCAAGCCAAAGCAAAGGGGGTGTCGTATGCTCGATTTCCTCCGGCAACGTGCCGGTTCCTGGATGGTCAAGGCCTTGCTCGGGGCCATCATCGTGGTCTTCGTCTTCTGGGGCGTGGGCACCTTCCGCACGCGCCAGGCCGACATCCTGGCCAAGGTCAACGGCCAGATCATCACCTTTACGGAATTCCGCGCCCTCTACGCCCAGCGCCTCGAACAGCTCCAGCGGATGTTCCAGGGGCGGCTTTCCGAAGAGATGCTCCGTCAGTTGAACCTTCCGCAACAGGTCCTTGAGGAGCTCATCCAGCGCGTGCTCTTCGAGCAGACGGCCAAGGAGATGGGCATCTCCGTCACGCCGGACGAGGTGCGGCTGGCCATCTCTCAGATCCACGCCTTCCAGACGAACGGGCGCTTTGATCCGCGCCGCTACCGGCTCCTCTTGCGCGAGCTCCGCCTCACCCCGCAGGAGTTCGAGGAGCAGGTGAAGGCCGAGCTCCTGGCCGCCAAGCTGAGGCACCTTCTCACCGCCCCCATCCGCGCCACGGAAAACGAAGTCCGCGAGCACTACGAGTTTCAGAACGAAAAGCTCACCCTGGCCTACGTGAAGATCCCCCTCAAGGAGTGCGAGGCCGAGGTCCAGGTCTCGGAAGAGGATCTCAAGCGCTATTTCGAGGCCCACAAGGAGCGCTATCGGACACCCCTGAAGATCAAGCTCGCCTACTATCTCGTGCCCTTCGAGGAGGTCAAAAAGAACCTCAAGGTGAGCGAAGAGGAGATCAAGGCCTACTACGAGGCCCACAAGGAGGAATACCACCAGCCCGAGAAGCGAAAGCTCCGCCACATCCTCATCACCAAGAAGCCGGGAGAGGACGACGAGGCCTTCTTCAAGAGGGCGCAGGCCATCCGCCAGAAGATCAAGTCTCCGGAAGACGTGGCCCGTCTGGCCAAGGAGTACTCCGATGACCCGCACACCAAGGAAAAGGGCGGAGAGCTGGGTTATCTCACCCAGGACGAGGTCTTTCCGGGCCTTGCCGAGGCCATCTTTTCCGCCAAGAAGGGAGAGATCCTCGGGCCCCTGCGGAGCTCCCTCGGCTACCACATCATCCTCGTCGAAGACATAAAGCCCGAGAGCTATCGCCCGCTTGAGGAGGTCAAGGAGGAGATCACCAAGAAGCTCAAGGAGGAAAAGCTGAAGCACGTGGCCTGGGAGGAGGCCAACAAGATCTACGATCAGGTCATCCTCCTGGGTGGCCTCAAGGCCTGGGCCGAGAAGTCCGGGAAAAAGATCGAGGAAACACCCCTCTTCGATCCCCGCCATCCTCCCAAGGGGCCGGCGGGATCGCCGGAGGTGATCGAGGCGGCGCTCAAGCTCGAAGAAGGAGAACTCGGGCCGCCCATCGAGACCCCCGAGGGCATCATCATCTTCAAGGTGGAAAAGAGGGACGAGCCCCACATTCCACCGTTTGAAGAGGTCAAGGACCGGGTGAAGGAAGACTACGTGCGGGACAAGGCGCGGGAGCTCTGCGGCAAGAAGGCCGAGGAACTCCTCGCCGCGCTCAAGGAGGCCCAGGATCCGGAGAGCGTGCTCAAGGAGAAGGGGCTCAAGCTCGAGAAGACCGAGCCCGTGGCCCGCAAGGACCTCTTCAAGACCGGTCTTCCCCTGCCCGTGGCCCAGGCGGCGCGGGGCCTGGCCGTGCCGGGAGAATGGTACGGCGAGCCCGTCTTTGCCGGGGAGGCCTACTATCTCCTGCGCCTGGTCGCCGTGACGCCGGCTGATCCCAAGGGCTTTGAGGCGGAGAAGAAAAAGCTCGCCGAGGAGCTCACCCTCGCCAAGCGCCAGGAGGCCTTCAATTCCTGGTATCGCCATCTGCGGGAGAAGGCCGAGATCAAGCTCTATCAGGAGCTGCCCAAACCTTAAGAAAGGGTGAGAAGATGCCCAAAAGGACAGATCTCAAGAAAATCCTGATCATCGGCTCGGGGCCCATCGTCATCGGTCAGGCCTGTGAGTTCGACTACTCCGGCACCCAAGCCTGCAAGGCCCTCAAGGAAGAGGGCTTTGAGGTGGTGCTCGTCAATTCGAACCCCGCCACCATCATGACCGATCCGGAGATGGCCGACCGGACCTACGTTGAACCCATCACGCCGGAAGTGGTGGCGGAGATCATCCGGGAGGAGCGCCCCGACGCCCTCCTCCCCACCCTCGGCGGGCAGACCGGGCTCAACGTGGCCTTTGAAGTGGCCCGCCGCGGGGTGCTCGAGAAGTACGGCGTGGAGATGATCGCCGCCAGCGCCGAGGTCATCCGCAAGGCCGAAGAT
>JAADCO010000092.1 GCA_013154385.1 Thermodesulfobacteriota bacterium | reverse complement strand
CCCTTTGAGGGGGAGGCCCTCTTCACCTCGGCGATGATGTGGAACCCCGGAGCCGAGAGCTTCTCCTTCAGCGAAAGGGGTTCCCGATCCCAAAAGGGACGAAAGTAGAGCCCGCGTTCCTTTCTGGCCTGGACCTCCTTTTCCTTCTCTCGGAGGATCTTTTGGAGTATTTCTGGCATTTAAGCCCCCTTTTTCCGGAACACTATGATTTCTTTAACGGATATTTCGTTTCTTTGCCACTCCTGTGACGTAGTCCAGATAGGCCTTGGCCTGATGGAGATCCGCGAGGGCGTTCACGTAGTTCACCCGTGCGCTGGTGAGCATGGCCTCGGCGTCGAGCACGTCGGTGGAGGTGGCCAGCTGTTCCTGATAACGGGCTTCGTTCAGGGCGAAGTTCTCTTCGGCTTGAGCCAGGCTCTTTTCCGTGACCTCGAGGCGTTTTGAGGCCTCCACGAACCGCAGGTAAGCGGTGCGCACCTCAAGGCTCACCTGATCCTTGATCTCCTTCAGGGCCGCTTCCTTGGCCAGCACCTGGGCGCGGGCCCCGGAGATCTCGTTCTGGCGTTTGCCCCATTCGAAGACCCGCCAGTTCACGGTGAGGGCCACCCAGGCGTTCTCTCGATCACCGTAGGGGTTCTGGGAGAGGGCGAAATCGGTGCCTTCCTTGTGATAGACCCCTTCGAGATCCACCCACGGATAGAGGGAACTCTTGGCCAGACGCACGCCCTCTGCGGCCTTTTCCACGGCCAGCTCTCCGGCTCTTATCTCCGGGCGGAACTTCAGGGCCATCTCCAGGTATCTTTCAAAGGCTCCCAGCCGGGGCCTTTGGTCCAAAAAATCTTTTACTTCTATTTCGGCGGTCACGGAACGCCCCAAAAGTATGTTGAGCTTGGCACGCGCCAGGGCCACGGCGTTCTCCGCCACCACGAGCATGTGTTCCCCCTCGGCGAGGGCCACCTCGCTTTCGAGCAGATCGTGGCGCGCGATGAGGCCCTCCTCGTAGAAGCCGCGCGCCTTTTCCAGATGGGCCCTCAGCCTCTCCACGGATTTCTGCGCCTCCTTGAGGCGCCTCTGGGTCTTCAGGAGCTCCAGATAGGCCTCCTTGACGCGGTAGATCAGCTCCTGGCGCGTCCGCTCCTCGTTCACCTCCGAGAGGGCGACGTCGAGCTCCCGGAGCCGGTGTTGCACGCGCAGGGCCAATCCGTGGAAGAGGGGAAGGTTCACCACTAGGTCTCCCTGGATCATCTCGTATGAGGAAAGGGGCACGTCATAGGAAAAAATTACCACTTTGCGCCGATCTCTGAACCGCGTGTAACGATAAGAGGCCCCGACCTTGGGGAAGTACTCCTTGTAGGCGGCGCGCTCGTATTGCCTGGCGGCCTCTATCTGCGCCTTGGCCGCGGCCATGGAGGGATGGTTCTCGAGGGCCAGGGACACGCAGTCTTCCAGGCCCAGGGTCTCGGCCCAGACCATCCCCACCGGAAGGAGTAGGACGACGGAGAGCAAGATCGCCACTCTCATGCGGCTCCCTCCTTTGGAGCGGATTGAGTCCATTTGTACCAAAGGAGTGCGAGGAGGAAGATCCCTCCCAGCAGGGCGTAGTAGAAGGTGTGGCGGAAGGTGTCTTCGAAGGCGGCGGAAAGGGCGAGAAGGGCCTTGTAGCGATAGAGCAGGGCCTTGGCTTTGACCTGGGCGAGCGGTGCGGGAAAGAAGGCGGAGAGCTTGTGGACTCCCTTGGCCAAAAAGAGTTTGACGTAACGCCAGTTTTCAAGGCCGGTCATTTCCTGGAAGTGGAAGGCCATTCGCTTCTTCAGGGTGTTCGTGGCGATGGCCGTTCCGAAAGATCCTCCCACGAAGCGCTGATAGTGCATGAGAGCCACCCCGAGGCCCGCTTTGTCCCCCAACTTTCTGAGGGCCAGGGCCGCCAGCGGGGCGAAGAACATCCCCAGGGAGATGCCGTAGGGCACCGTGAGGAGGGCCGCTTCCTTGGCCGGCCGATAGTAGTTCAGCTTGGGGAGCAGAAAGAGGCTTGAGAAGCAGAAGATGAGGAAGCTTGCCAGGAGGATCTTCTCGGCCCCGAAGCGGTCGGAAAGCACGCCGGAGATGATGGAAAAGACCCCGATGAAGCCGGCGAAGGCGAGCATGTGGAGCCCGGTGTCGAAGGTGGGAAGGCCCTTTAAGTGCTCGTAGTAGAGCGGCAGGAGGTAGAAGATCTGGTACATGGCAAAACCCAGAATGAAGAAGTGGAAGCCCATGGTCAGCCCGAACTCCGGGATGCGGTAGATGTGGAGGTCAATGAGGGGCCTTCTGCTGGTCAGTTCGCTTGCCAGATAGAGGAGGAAGCTCATCGCCGAGAGATAGGCCAGGGAACCGATGAGCTTTGACTGGAACCAGCCGTACTGCTCGCCCTTGGAGAGCATGATGAGGAGGGAGACCGTGGCCACGCTGATGAGGAGGTAGCTCCGAAAGTTGAACTCCAGGCGCCGCGTGTAGGGGATGAGCTCCGGCAGGAAGAAGAGGGCGGCAACGAGGTTCACCAGGCCCACGGGGACGTTCAGATAGAAGACGAAGCGCCAGGAGAAGTGCTCGGTGAGGAAGCCCCCCACCGTGGGCCCGAGCGCCGGGGCAAAGCTCACCCCCAGGGCGAAGACCCCCATGGCGAATCCCTGCTTCTCTTGCGGATAGGCCGCGTGGAGGATGGTCTGGGCCGAGCCCATGATGAAGGCTTCGCCAAGCCCCTGGAGGGACCGGTAGGCGATCATCTCCTCGAGGGAGCGGGCCAGGCCGCAGAGGGCGCTGGCCACGGTGAAGAGCACGAGCCCCACGATGAAGATCCGCGAAAACCCGTAGGCGCGGGCCAGGGAGGCGATGAGGAGGAGCCCCACGGCCGCGGCGATCATGTAGGACGTGATCACCCACTGGATGCCGTAGAGATCCGTGGACAGAGGGGCCATCATCTTGGGGACCACCACGTCCACGATGGTGGTGTCGAGGATGGCCATGAAGGCCCCCACCATGACGATCACCGTGACCAGGGCTCGCATGTAAGGGCTCAAGTGCTCGTGAGGGTTCATTTCCTCTTGATCTCCACCTCCCCTCCCAGACCCACGCGCAGGAGTTCCACGGGCCCCTTGGTGAGGGCGATCTTCACCGGGACCCGCTGGGCCACCTTGGTGAACTCCCCGGCGGAGACGTCCCGCGGCACCAGGGCGAACTTGGCGGCGGTGGCGGGAAGGATCTCCTTGACCTCTCCCTCGAACTTCTCCCGGGGATAGGCGTCTATCTTGATCTTGGCCGGGCACCCCACCTCTACGCCGTGGAGCTTGGTTTCCTCAAGGAGCACGAGGACGTAGATCTTCTTCGGGTCTACCAGGGCGAGGACGGGCTCTCCGGGATGGACCACGTCTCCCACGGTGTGGAAGCGCTTGGCCACGGAGCCGTCAATGGGGCTTTTGAGGAAGCAGTTGGCGAGATCCTCGCGCGCGGCGGAAAGGGCCTCTTTAAGGGCGAGGAGCTGTTTCTCAAGGGCCGCCAGGTGCTTTTCCTGCTGGAGGATCTCGCGGCGGCGGTTGCGCGCGCGCGCAAGCTTCTGCCTGGCGGCTTCCCGGGCCGCCTGCAGGGCTTTGACGCGATGCCCGAGGGCCTGGTTTTCCCGGCGGGTGACGACGAGCCGGGTCTCGGTCTCTTCCAGCTGGTGTTTGGGGACGAGGTCCTTGGCGTAGAGCCTCCTCAAGCGTTCCGCGTCCCGGCGGAGCTGGCTGATCTGCGCCTCAAGGGCCCGGCTCCGGGCCTCAAGGGCGCTCTTTTCCTCCTCAAGACGCCTCGTCTCCTCCAGGGCTTCCCGTTCGAGGAGCTCCACCTCCCTGCGGAGCCTTTCGAGAAAGATCTCCTGGGCCTCGATCTCCCGCTGCAGGGCCTCTTTTTGGGCCTCAAGCCTTCTTACCTCCGCGAGATAGGGGGCGTTGTCGAGATAGGCCAGGACCTCCCCCTTGCGGACTTCCTCCCCTTCGTTCCGGGTGAGCTTGAGGATCCTTCCGTTCACCCGCTGAAAGGCGAGAAAGACCAGGTCGTCCGTCTCCACGAAGACGGCGTTGCTCACCGCGTAGCGCAGACGATGATGGACAAAGCGGATGAGGCCGATCACGAGGACGATGAGGATGACGAAGATGATGACGAGCCCTAAGAGGCGCTTCCTCTTCATCTCTTCTCCCAGACGAGGGGTTGCAGCAGGATCTCCATGATCTCTTCGGTCTGGGGCAGAGGGCTTTCGTTTTCGATGGCCTCCACGATGAGCGTGGAAAGGATGCCGTCTATGATGGAGGCCAGCTTGCGGTTGGAAATGTCCCTTCTCCCGAATCCCTCAAGCACCCCGGCCAGGGCCTCCAGATACTCCTCGTAGTAGTCGCGAATCTCTTTGACGAAGCCCCCGCGAAACCGCGCTTCCCACAGTTCGGCGAGATACATGCGGATGAAGGAGAAGTGCTCCCGCACCAGTTGCAGGCGGTGGGAGATCACCGCTTTCAGGGCTTCGAGGGGGTCGTCCGGGGGATGCCGGAAGACGAGCATCATCTGCTGATGGAAGCGGGATATCTCCTCGAGGACCAGGGCTTCGTAGAGGGCCTTCTTGCTCGGGAAGAAGCGGTAGATGGTGCCCACGGCGAAGTCGGCCTCGGCGGCGATCTCCTGCATGCTTGCCCGATGGTAGCCCTTGCGGGAAAAGACCTTGAGCGCGGCCTCAAGTATCTCCCGGCGGTGCGTCTCGCGGATCTTCTGCCCGCGCTTCCGCGGGCGCGAGATCTTTGAATCTTTATTCATTAAATGAATTTCAGTTCATAAGAATCGCGGTGTCAACGATAAAAGTTTTGCGATTTAAGGTGTCACGATGCCTTTTTTGCTTCCGCTTTTAGTGATAAAGATTTTTAAAAATTCGCCTAAGATTGATTTTTCCGATAAAATCATATAATAACTGGCCAATCAGGTCTCTCGGAGACCGGTGAGAAATATATGGCCTCTTCCAAGAGTCGTATCCTCATAGCCGAAGATGACCATTGGCTGCGTTCCTCCCTCGAAGAAGCCCTCAAGAAGGCGGGGTATGAATTGATCGGGGTGGCTCAAACGGGCAAGGAAGCCGTGGCCCTGGCCCTGGAGCGCAACCCCGACGTGGTGCTCATGGACATTCGCATGCCGGAGATGGACGGCCTCGAGGCGGCCAAGAGGATCAACGAGCACCGTTTCGTCCCCATCGTGCTCCTTACGGCCTACGCGGACCCGGAGTTCCTACGCCGGGCCAAGGAGGCCAAGGTCCTGGGCTATCTGATGAAACCCGTGAGCGTAGAGGAGCTGGTCTCCGCCCTGGAGATCGCCCTTTCCGTGGGGCAGGAGATCTCCTTCCTGGAGGGGCAGATAAACGATCTCCGGAAGCGGCTCGAGGAGCGCAAGATCATCGAGCGGGCCAAGGGCTTCCTCATGGATGCCTACGGCATGAAGGAAGGGGAGGCCATGAGGTTCCTCCAGCAGGAGGCGCGCAAGCGCCGGCTCAAGCTGGTGGAAGTGGCCCGCGCCATCCTCAGACAGGCCGAAAACCTCGTCAACTCCCTCAAGGGTTGATCATCGTCCGAAGAGCTTCTTCAGGAGCTCGGTCGTGCGCGCCTTCGGATCCGTGCGAATGCGCTCTTCCTCCTCGGCGAGCAGGGTGAAGAGCCCTTCCAGGGCCTTGTTCGTGACGTAGCGGTCAAGCTCCACGTCTTCCGTCTTTCCCATGTAGGACAGATAGGGTTTTACCCGCGGCGAGGAGACGAGTTTCTGGTATTTCTGGGTGACGCCCACCTTTTCGAGGTTTTCCTGCACCACGGGGAGGAAGCGTTCGTAGAGCCTCGACCAGGTCTTTTCGCGGAAGTAGTCGGTTATCGCGTGGTTCCCGCCGCGGAGCAGCTTCTGGGCGTCCTGCCAGGTCATCTGTTTGGCGGTCTCGAGGAAAACGGGCCAGGCCTCCCGCGCGGCCTGTTCCGCGGCCCGGTTCATGCTCTCCTCAAAGGCCTCGACCTGGGAGGAGAGCCCCACCCGGCGCAGGACGCGCGTCACCTTGGCCACTTTGGGCGGAGGGGGGATGCGGATTTCCGGGTTGTTCAGGAAGCCGCCTTCCTGGCTCGCCCGGTCCACCGCCCGCTTGAGGGCCACGATGAGCGTTTCCTTGAGCCCCTTCTCCACTTCCCGGTCGCTCAGGTCGTCCTGGCGGGAAGGGGAGCTGGTCCTTTCCTGAACCGTCTTCTGGATCTTTTCCCAAAACCCGGCCTGGGAGAATGTGGCGCACAGAAGCACCAGAGCCAAGGTCAGAGCGATCTTTCTCATCTTTCCTCCAGTGAGTTCCTGTAGACTCTTGTTTCCTCGTGCGGGATGGGTTCCTGTCCTTTAGGGAACCCCTTTTCTTGCGTTTCATCAAGGTCTTCGAGATAGCGCCTTATTTTGTAGGCCTCCCGGAGGACCTGCTGATAATCGAGCTTTCCCTCCTCGATGAGGTCCATGGCCTCTTCCAGGCGCCTGGTGAGTTCTTCGTCCACCTCTTCGGGGAAGTGCTCCTTGAGATACTGATACACGCGGCGGCCGAGGTCCGTGGGGTAGAGCCTCCCTCCGGGGAGCACCTTCACGTAGCGGCGCTGGATGAGGGTGGTGACGATCTCCGCGTAGGTGGAGGGGCGGCCAAGGCCGCGTCTTTTCATCTCCTGGACGAGAGTGCCCTCGGTGTAGAGTTCGACCTTGGGCACCAGTCGGAATTCGATCTCCTCGGGGACGGCGCCCTCGGAGATCTCCACCACTTCAAAGGTGGGAAACATCTTCTCGAAGCCCTCCCGCAGGATGCGGCTCACGACCTCTTCTTCCCACTGGTGGGAGGGCGTTTGGAAGCGCAGACGGGAGACGAGGACTTGCGTTGCGCGCATCTGGCTGGCCATGAAGCGCCGGAAGATCAGGTCGTAGAGGGCCAGGGCGCGTTCGGGATCGGAAAGCGAAAGGAGCCCCGCGCCGATCATGTAGCGGATCTCCCCCACGTCCCGCGGACGGGTGGGGCGGATACCCTCGTGGGCCCCGCCTTCCCCCCAGGCCCGCGGATAGAAGAACTCTTCCCCGAAGTGGGCGGAGATGTAGGGTTTGGCCACCTGGTAGCGGCCCACCTCGGAGATGCGCGTGGAGTCCGTGCGATGGTAGGTGATGAGCCCGCTCTCGAAGAGCTCCTGGAGGAGGTTCATGGTGTCCCGCGTGGAGTATCCCAGCTTCTGGCTGGCGTCCTGGAGCACCGTGTCCGTGGTGTAGGGCGGAAGAGGGTTCTTCTCGTCCTCCCGCTCCTCGACCACGCTCCAGGAAAAGCTCTGCTTCATCTCTTCCGCCACCCTGGCGGCAAGCTTCGTGTCCTCGATATCGTGGACGAAGCGATGGCCAAAGAGCACGAAGGAGATGCGGCCCTTTTTCTTCTTGGCCTCTTCCGCACGCTCGATGACCCAGCCGAGGACCGGGCTCTGGACGCGCCCGGCAGAAAGCCTCCTCCAGCCGAAGGCCCGCCAGAGCCGGCGCGAAAGCACGAAGCCCACCCAGCGGTCCACGACCCGGCGGGTAAGCTGGGCCTTGACGCGGTTCAGGTTGAACTCCACCGGTTGATTGAGGGCCTCGCGGAAGGCCCGCGGCGTGACCTCGTGGAACTCGAGCCGCCGGATGTTTCGGTTGTAGGGGGCGAGCTCCACGCAGAGATCGTAGGCGATCTTTTCGCCCTCGGCGTCGGGGTCGCTTCCGATGAAGACCTCCTGGATCTCGTAGGCCAGGCGGCGAAAGCTCTCGAGGATCTCCTTCTTGTCGTAGACCGGCCCCTCCGGGCAGCGGGTCTTCACCTCTTCGGGATCGACCAGTTGCTCTCCGGTGGGGCGGCAGATCTTGATGGTGTCGAAGATGGGGATGAAGCGCCCGTTTTCCTCGAAGACGCCGAAAAAGCCCCGGTTGCGGGAGAGGTTGAAGACGTGCCCCAGGGAGGCGGTGATGGCCAGGAGGCGGTTCTCCGTGGGGATCTCGTAGACGAAGGCCTCTCCCACCTTGCGCACCGAGGGCTTGCCGAAGAAGGAGGCGATGGTGCGGGCCTTGTGCGGGGACTCGACGATGACGAGGGCCGTCTTCATGAACTCTTCGAAGGATTCGCGGCGTTTGGCGCCCCGCCGCACCTCGGTGAGCTCCCGGGAGAGGGCCTCGAGATCGAGCTCCCGCAGGGGGACGAAGGAGAAGTCGTCTCCCAGATGGAAGCGCAGGCGCCGTTCGAGGCTCCGCATGGCGCGGCGGTCCTCGGAGAGCACGATGGAAAGGCCCTTGAGGAGCCCGAAGACCGTGAGCCTGGAGACCCGGCCCGAGGCCTGGATGTAGGTGGCCGCGTCTCCCACCACGAGATAGAGTTCCCCCTCCTGCCGGATCAGGAAGACATCTTCTGAGCTCTCGAGCTTCCTGAGGAACTCCTCGTCGGAAAACTTCTTCTCCACGAAGTCCTTGATCTTTTCGAGCCGCTCCTTGATGCGCGGATAGCGCTCAAGCGCCTCTTCGGTGAGGGTGAGATAGCGCTTCAGATACTGAAGATCGGCAAAGGCCTGGAGCCGCTCCTCCTCGTCGAGGAGGGAGATGATGTTGGCGAGCACGCTGTGGAGACTCTTCGGCAGGAGGCTTACCTTCGTGGGGATGAGGTGCTTGGGCACTCCGACGAAGATGGCGTAGCGCAGGATGAACGGGAGGTCTATCCCGCGCACGAGCGGGTTGGCCAGATGCGCGAGGCCCACGGCCACGTCGAATTCGCCCTTTTCCATCTCGGCCATGAGGACTTCGGGTTTGAGCTCGAGATAGCTCAGGGTGCGCAGGCCCTTCTCGCGGAAGAAGGAAACCGCTTCCTCTACGCGCTCCTTGCCGTAGACGGAGGAGATGAAGACGAGCCCTCCCGGGCCGATCCGCTGCGCCAGCGAGGCCGCTTCCTCGAGGAGCTTCTGGAAGTCCTCGGGCATCTCTTCGACGGCGTCAACGATGTTCCGCAGGTTCGACACCGCCCGCTGGATGTCGAAGCCCAGGAGGAAGCGGAAGAGCATGACGCGGTTGGTGCGGGGCTTGAGGGTGGCCGAGGAGACGAGGAGGATCTTCTCCCCGGCGTGCCTCTTGCGGATGGCTTCGAGTTTCTCGTAGTCCTCTTCGGTTTTGTTGGTTTTGAGGGCGAGAGCGATCTCCTTTTCCGAGAACCCCAGCAGGCGGAAGAGGCGGTCAATGTGCGCGGAGCGCTTGAGGAAGGAGTCCACGTCGTCAATGAAGATGAACTCGAAGTCCATCTCCATGAGCTCGTCGAGATGGCGATAGAAGAAGGCCGTGGTCACCACCAGGATGTCGAAGTCGCGCGCTTCGAAGGCCTCTTTGTCCTTCTTGCGACCGAGATAGGCGAGAATCCGCCGCGAAAGGCCCGTGCGCTGACTCAACTCTTCGAGGCGTTCGCTGATCTGTTGCACCAGGAGCCGGGTGGGCACCAGGATGAGCACGCGTCCCTCGAACTTGAGGGTGGCCAGGAGGCCGAAGGTGGTCTTCCCCGTGCCGGTGGGGGCGATGATGGCGAACGATTCGCGGAAGAGGATGCGCTTGATCCAGGTCTCCTGGAGGGTCGAGGGCGGGAAACCCAGGGCGCGGCGAAAGAGCTCTCGGAAGTCCTCAAGCTTCCTTTCCGCCTCGCAAAAGGGGCGAAAGAGCTTGAGGGTGCCTTCCTGTTCGAGGAGCTCGCAGGTGTTTCCTTCCTTCGGCTGGGGCAGGCACTTGGAGCAGGGAAGCCCCCGGGCCAGCCTTTCGTCGCTGATGGTGCCTCCGCAGTTGGGACAAGCCCGCGCCACGAGGAAAAGCATGTCTCATTTCTAGCAGAGAAACCCCCCCAACGGAACAGGAAAAGAGGG
>JAADCO010000045.1 GCA_013154385.1 Thermodesulfobacteriota bacterium | reverse complement strand
GCCGACGTGGAAGCCGCCCAGCAGAACATCATCAAGGTGGCCAAGCGCCTCGAACAGGAAGGCAAGATCGTGCTGGCCGTAGGGGAGGACGAATTTGTCTAGGATCATCAAGGGCGGAAAGGTCAAATTCGTCACCTTCGAGTACGAGCGGGCGGCGGAGAAGGAAGAAGAGCTTTTCAACCCCCTGGGGACCCTGCTCCCCCAGGAGGAAGAGGAAGAGAGCGCCGCCCCGGAGGGGGCCGAAACCGAAGTCGAGACCCTGGATGAACCAGCAGACGAAGAGGCCGCGGCTGAGGAGGAAGAGCCCGAGGAGGAGTTCAACCTGGCTGACATTCCCCTGGAGGAGCTCGAGCAGCATCCGGAAGTCTCGGAAAAGCTCGCGCTCCTTGCCCAGGAAGCCTACGAAAAAGGCTTCGAACAGGGCCAGAAAGACGGCGAAGCCCTGGGACGCAAGAAATACGAGACCCTGGCCAGCAGGTTGGTGGACGTGCTGAAAAGCCTCGAGAAGGAGATAGAAAACCACGTCCTCTCCCTGGAGCCCCAGGTCCTCGCCCTGGTCAAACTCATGGCCGAGCAGGTCATCAACCGCGAGATCACCCAGGGGCCGGAAGTCCTGCGGGAGGCCATCCGGGAGGCCCTCTCGCACGTGGTGGACCAGGCGCGGGTGAAGATCCGCCTCAACCCCGGGGATCTCGAGTTCCTCGAGGAGATCCTCGAGTCCCTCTCCGAGGACCTTTCGCGGCTGCGGGACTTCGAGGTGGTGCCGGACGCCGGTGTCTCCCGCGGGGGCTGCCTCCTCGAGACGGACTTCGGCCTCATAGACGCCACCATCGAACGCCGCTGGCGTGAAGCCCTGCAGAAGCTCGAGACATGAAGACGCCGGATCTTTCTCCCTATCTCCAGTCCCTAAAGGAAGTGGAGCCCGTGACCATCTGCGGACGGGTGAAGCGGGTGGTGGGGCTCGTGGTGGAGGCCGAGGGCCCCAACGTGAGCGTGGGCGGGCTCTGCGAAATAGAGGTCCAGGACGGAAAGAGCATCCTGGCGGAAGTGGTGGGGTTCCGCGAGGAGAGGGTCCTCCTCATCCCGCTGGGGGACCCGCGCGGCATCGAGCCCGGGAGCAAGGTCTTCCTGCGCACGGAGCAAGGGGTGCCGGTGGGCGAAGGGCTCCTCGGACGGGTGATCGACGCCCTCGGAGAGCCCCTGGACCAGCGGCCCTTGCCTCCCCTCGAGGCCTGCTATCCCCTCTACGCCGAGCCGCTCAAGCCCCTTGAGCGGGCGCGGATCGAGGAACCGCTCGACGTGGGCATAAGGGCCATCAACGCCCTCATCACCGTGGGCAAGGGGCAGAGGGTGGCCATCATGGCCGGCTCCGGCGTGGGCAAGAGCACCCTCCTCGGCATGATGGCGCGCCACACCAAGGCCGACGTCAACGTCATCGCCCTCATCGGGGAAAGAGGCCGCGAGGTGCGGGAGTTCCTCGAGCGCGATCTCGGGGAGGAAGGGCTCCGCCGCTCGGTGGTCATCGTGGCCACCTCGGATCAGCCCCCTCCGCTGCGCATCAGGGGCGCCTATCTGGCCATGGCCGTGGCCGAGTTCTTCCGGGACCAGGGGGCCGACGTGCTGGTGATGATGGACTCCCTCACCCGCTTCTGCATGGCCGGGCGCGAGGTGGGGCTGGCCATCGGCGAACCGCCCACGGCCCGCGGCTACACCCCCTCGGTCTTCGCGGCCCTCCCCAAGTTGCTGGAAAGGGCCGGCGCCAAACTGAACGGCGGAAGCATCACCGGCTTCTACACCGTGCTCGTCGAGGGCGACGACTTCAACGAACCCGTGGCCGACGCCGTGCGCTCCATCGTGGACGGCCACATCGTGCTCACCAGGGAGCTTGCGCACCAGGGGCACTACCCGGCCATAGACGTGCTGCAAAGCGTTTCGCGAGTGATGCGGGACATCGTGTCCGAGGAGCAGGTGGAAGCCGCAAGAAAGCTCATCCATCTCTTGGCGGTGTACAAGCGGGCCGAGGACCTCATCAACATCGGGGCCTACGTGCGCGGGAGCAACCCCGAAATAGACCGGGCGCTTGAAAAGATAGACGCGATCAGGGCCTTTCTCACCCAACGGGTGAATGAAAGGGCCACCCTCGAAGAGAGCGTGCAGAAGCTGCTCGAGGTGGTGAAATGAAGCCTTCAAAAGGTCTCAAGACCCTCCTCTGGGTCAGCGAATTGCGGGAGACCAAGGCCAAGGAAGACTTCCAGAAGGGCCTGCGGGCCCTCCGGGAACTCGAGGACATGCTCGCCCAGATCACGCAAAAACCCCGCGAGCTCTACGACCAGATCACCGGACAGAGCCTGAGCGGCGAGGAACTCCGCTGGTTCGCCGAAAACGTGACGCGCACGCTCAAGGAAAAGGAGAAGGTGGAAAAGATCCTGCGGGAGAAGGAAAAAGAGGTGGAAAACCTGCGGCAAAAGGCCCTTCAGACCCATCAGCGGCGGCGCATGGCCGAGACCCTCTATCGCAAGGCGCAGGAGGCCTATCTCCAGGAACTGGCCGAGGAAGAAATGAAGACCCTCGAGGACCTGATCCTCATGAGGAGGGAGCAGGATGAAAATCTTTAGACTCGTCCCCGTGCTCGTGCTCGTGGCCTTCTTGAAGCTCGGGATCACCGTCTTCTACTTCTACGCCGTAAAGACCGGGCGCCTGGTCTGGCATCCGGCCCTGGCCATGGCGGAGACCAAGAAAGAGGCGCCTTCCAACGCCTGCTCCCAGGACCTCTTCCGCGCCCTGCGGGTGGAGAAGGAGAAACTGGCGAAGAAAGAGGAAGAGATCGCCCGCAAGGAAAAGAACCTGCAACTGCTCGAGGAGCAGGTGAAAAAGAGGCTCGCCAGCCTGAGCAATCTCGAGGAAGAGATAGACCAGAAGCTCGCCGAACTGCGCACCATCAAGAACCAGCGCTTCAAGCTCCTCGTGGGGGCCTACGCCAACATGAAGCCCTCCAAGGCCGCCAAGTTGCTCGAAGCCATGGAACCGGAGATGGCCATCAAGATCCTCTCCGCCTTGAAGACGGAACAGGTGGCCCGCATCCTCTCGGCCATGCCCCCGGAAAAGGCCGCCTCCCTGGCGGAATCCCTCTCCGGCTTACCGCCACGCGAGATGTAGGAGATTCGACCGGAGCCATTTATCAAAATCTCCAAAAAGCCGAAAGTCTATACATAAAAACACCAATTTGGTTCAAGGAGGGTAAAGAATGTTTGAGAAAGGCCGAATACCGGTCAAAATACTGCGCCCTTTGCTGCTTGTGCCCATAGTAGTTTACGTCGTCCTCGGGGTCCTCTTTTTCCACAACCTCCAGTCAGCCAACGAACTCAGCGGTGAAGAGATGTTCACCGTCTTCAAAGCGGAAAAGAGCCTCAAGGACGCGGTAATGGCGGTCAACGACTATCTCATCGGCTGGAAAGACAGCGAGAAAGCGAATTTTCAAAGAAATATTTCTAAATTCAAACAGCAAATAGCCAAGTTAAAAGAACTGGCGGAATATGACCACGAACGTGAGAAACTGGCCGCCATCGAGGAGAAGGTGAACCGGCTCAGCGAGGAGGCCGGAAAGATCTTCGACCTCTCCAAAGGAGACACCGGTGTCTACCAGCGGATGGAAAATTTCGACACTTTAGCTAATCAAATTTACAGTTCGTTAAACGAATTGGCCGACTGGTACAAGAAGGAAAACGAGGGGCTCTATCAAGACTTGCTCAGCCAGAGCCGCCTCATCGTAGGGGTTTTCATCTTCTTCGTGCTCTGCCTCACCGTAGCGGCCTTCCTGCTCTTCAGCCATCTGAGCCGTTTCTACACCCAGATCGCCTCCTTCCTCAGCCAGGTGCAGCGCGACAAGAATTTCACCCTCCAGGCCCGGTTCCCGGCGCTCTTCAAGGAGGAGAACATCATTCAGGAGAGCCTCAACGGGCTCCTCAACTTCATGGGCTCCTTCGTGCGCCATCTGAGAGAAACCGGCGAGACCGTGGCCCAGAAACTCGACACCGCCACCGAACTGGCGCGCGAGCTCGCCGCGTCCACGGGCACGGTCAAAGACTCCTCCATCACCCTTCAGGAGCGCTTCGACGTGATGAGCAGCAACCTGCGCGACGTGCAGAACGCCCTGAACGAGATGCAGAACGCCATCGCCGAGATCTCCAAGAACACAGCGCAGGCGGATCAGGTGGTGCAGGAAGCCGAAGAGGAGATCCAGCAGGTCCAGCGCATGACGCACGATCTCGGCGCCAGGACCCAGGAGATCGGAGAGGTGGTCAACCTCATCCAGAGCATCGCCGAGCAGACCAATCTCCTGGCGCTGAACGCCACCATCGAGGCCGCGCGCGCGGGCGAGGCCGGCAAGGGCTTCGCCGTGGTGGCCAACGAGGTCAAGGAGCTCGCCAAACAGACCTCCGAGGCCACGCAGCGCATCACGGAGATCATCTCCGGCGTGCAGACCGAGAGCGAACACGTGGCCAAGGCCGTGGATCACTTTGCCGGGACCTTTGCCTCGTTGCGCGACATCTCCTCCACCATCGCCAGCGCCGTGGAGGAGCAAACGGTCATGATCAGCCAGATCAACGAGAGCGGTCAGCTCGTGGCCCAGGAGACCGAAGAGGTCTCGAGCCGCGTGCAGGAGATCACCCGCATCAGCGAAGAAGCCGTGGAAAAGGCCTCTCACCAGGAAGAGCGCATCCTCGAAGCCGAGAACTCCTTCCGCGCCCTGGTCGAAGAGGTCTCCCAGGTCAAGGCTTAGAAGACGTCTCGGGTGGTCCCTGCCGGGCGCAGGGGCCGCCCACCTCCACCATCACCATCCCGATACGCACCCTCGTCTGCGAAACCACGTTCCCGTAAGGATCGGCCTCCTTCTGCAAGAGGGCCAGGAACTTCTCCCTCTGCGCGGAAGAGACCTCGACCCCCTGCCCTTCCAGACGCCAGAGGAGGTGCTCGAGTTCCTTTTCCACGGGCCGCTTCCGGCGCCAGTATCCGCAGAAGAACCTGAGGTCCCCCGGATAGCCCAGGGTGTAGAGATAGTTGAAGGGCACGATGATCCCGGCTTTCTTCCAGCGCATCTCCATCCCCAGGACCTCGCGCACCAGGCGCTGCTGAAGGAGGTTCTCCCGCACTCCGGCCCAGTGGACGAGCACCAGAAAGCGCTCGGCCAGGCCGAGGAGGCGATCAACGGAGTCCAGATCGTGGAGGATGGGGCTCATGGAAACGAAGACCGTATCGAAGCGCTCTTCGGGTTCGTAGGAAAACCAGTCGGCCTTGATGAGGCGATAGTTGTTGAAACCCGCCTCCTTCATGCGCTCCTCGAAGAGGGCGAGCATCTTCGGCGAAACGTCGAGCCCCACGACTTCCTTGACGTGGGGGGCGAAACGCACGGCGTAGTTCCCCGGGCCGCAGCAGACATCAAAGACCCTGGCCTCGGGGGAGAGGGCCCCCCTCTGCCGCATGGCCGAGATCACCTCTTCCACCATCTGCTGGTAGAAGGGGTCTTCTTCTAGCTCGTCGTAACTTTCGGAGAGGCGGTCCCAAAAATCAGGGGAGAGAAAACGGCTGTCAGCAGGCTCCTTGCCCTTTCTGGCATACTCCTTCCAGAACTCAGGCTTCAGCGGATCTTGGCTCATTTTTGAGGACGACTTCCCGGTAGATGGCGTCCAAGATCCCGTTGACAAAGGCCGCTGACTCTTCGGAACCGAAGGCCTTGGCCAGCTCCACGGCCTCGTTGATGGAGACCTTGGGCGGGATGTCGGGCCGGTAGAGGAGCTCGTAGGTGGCCAGCCGGAGGATGTTCCGGTCAATGGCCGACATCCGCGAAAGCTTCCAGTGCTTGGAAAACTTCTCGATCAGGGCGTCTATTTCCTCCTGCTTCTCCGCCACTCCGTTGACCAGTTCCTTGGCGAACTCCAAGGCCCGCGGCGAGGGGCTGAAATAGCCCTCGTAGGTGGAAAAGGCCTCGGTGAGAGGCACCCCGGCCACGTCGGCTTGATAGAGAATTTGCACCGCTATTTCACGACCTTTTCTTCGCGCACCCATATCAACCCAATTTCTTGATCAAATTTGCCATCTCGAGCGCGGCCATGGCGGCGTCAAAACCCTTGTTCCCCGCCTTGGTGCCGGCCCTTTCGATGGCCTGTTCGATGGTTTCGGTGGTGAGGACCCCGAAGGAGATGGGGACCTGCGTTTCCAGCATCACCTGAGCGATGCCCTTGCTCGCTTCCGCCGCCACGTAATCGAAGTGAGGCGTGGCCCCGCGGATGATGGTGCCCAGACAGATGAGGGCGTCGTACTTGCCGGAGGAAGCCATCTTCTTGGCCGCAAGAGGGATCTCGAACGAACCCGGCACCCAGACCACCTCGACCCGCGCGGGGTCCACTCCGTGGCGCGTGAGGGCATCGAGCGCCCCCTCGAGCAACTTCTTGCTGATGAAGCTGTTGAAGCGTCCGACCACAATCCCAAATCTAAGTCCTTCACCGCGGAAGTCACCCTCGATGACCCGATAACTCATGTCTCGGACCTCCTTGACTAGCGTAAACTGGGAACCTGCTGATAGGGCCCGGCGGAGACCGCCGGCATGACCAGGGGAAAGGCCAGGAGATAGGACTCCCCTTCCTGCGTGAAGGGGTTGCCCTTGACGAAGACCACGTAGACCTCCTGGCCGGAGACCGCAAGCCCCTGAAGCGGCCCCTCGAAGGCCCCGGTAAGGGGCAAGAGATCGTAACCCGTGGGGGTGGAGGCGAGCACCATCACCTCACCCGATTCGTAGGCCGGGATTCCCGGCAGGAGATCGCGATGGGCGCTCTTGTTCACCACCAGGAGGACCTCCTCGCGCCCGTCGCCGTTGATGTCCTTCACCACGGGCTCCACCTCGGCAGACACCGCCCTCTTGTAGGCCCGCGGGCTTCGCCCCGTGGAAGCCAGGATGGCGTAGATGGAGCCACCCACCTTCCGGTTGGACTTCCAGATGCGCTTCTTCCCCTTGAAGACGCAGAGCTTGTGGGCGTTGTCGAGGGAGATGATCTCCTTCTTGCCGTCTCCGTCGAGATCGGCAAAGGCCGCCCCGAGGATCTTGAAGTTCCGCGGCACCTTGAGCTTGCGATGGTAATCGAGCCCCTTCCCGCCGCGCTTGGGCCTCAGCTCGAAGACCGGAATGCCGAAGAAGTCTTCCAGGTCGTAGTTCTGCCCGAGGAGGGTCTCCCGCACGCCGTCTCCGTCGAAGTCGAAGAACCCCAGGATGAGGTTGATGTCCCGCACCTTGACCTCGAACTTCCCCTCGGAGAAGCGGAGGAGGAGCGAGCGCATCCCTTCCTTGTCCACGTAGACGTTGAGCGCGATCCAGCCGCGGGGGCCGAGGGAGAAGTTGAGCACCTTCCCAAAGCCCTTGTATTGGTACTTCCAGGCCCCCGGCGCGCGCAGCTTGGTCACGAAGAGGGTGTCAGGCGTGAGATAGACGATCTCCGGGCGACCGTCCCGGTCGAGATCTCCCATGTCGAAATCTATGACCACCTCGTTCAGACGCCCCACCCGCCGGAAGGAAGGAGCCGCCGGACGCTGATACTGGAGGGTGGTGTAGGGATAAGGGCTCGTCGTCGCCGGCGGGGCCACCGCCGCCGAAGACGGCGCCTGGGGAGCCTTGGGAGCAGGTTGAGGGGCGACCTGCGTGCGGGCCGGGGCCTCGGGGAGGGAGACCACCCCGGTCAACTCGTAGATCTGGAGCACCTCCAGCCGGGCGTTGTAGACCTTGAGGGCCCGCGCATCGGCCACGAAGACCAGGTCGAAACCCTCCTGCTCAAGCCAGGCGGGGGTGAGGCTCTCGAAGGTGACACCCGGACGCTCGACGAAGGTGAGCCCGGAGAGCTTGGTCTTGAGAAGCGGAAGGATCTGGTCGCCGATCCCCGGGGCCTCCTCCAGGAAGAGGACCCGCAGGTCCTGGAACCGCACGGCCGGGGCCCCGACCTCGATCTCCTTTCCGGAGAGCACGAGAGCCGTGGAGAAGTTCTGGTCGAGGCGCCGAACCTCCACCTTGGCCACGGGGATCTTCAGATGGCCGACGACCTTCTTGGTCACCGGATGGACGATCTCCTTGCCCCACTTGTAGACGGTGAAGATGTCTCCGGGATGGACGCCGTCGGCCCGGCCCTTGTCGAGGACCACCTCGGAACCGTCAACGCTGATGACCAGGGCCTCGAGCGGAGAAAAATCGCGATAGATGTCCTCCAAGCTCTTGGCCCAGGAGAACGACACCCAGCAAAGGAACACCAAAACGAAAAGGAAGCCTCTTTTCAGCATGGCTCTTTCATACCACAGGAGTAGGGGTTGGACCATCCTGAAAAGGTTTCAAAAACTTTCCCACGAACCGATTAGAAAATACGCCGACACTTTGGCGCCATCTTGTTGACACCCCCCTCTTTGAGGGGCAATATCATAGGTTGACTTTTCAAAAGGCGGTGAAGGAAAAGGTGACCAAAAAGAAGATGAGCAAGGAATTTCCCCCCATCAAACCGGCACGGCGCACGGAAAACATCGAATACGCCGTGCGCGACATCGTCCTGGTAGCGGAAGAGGCCAAGAAGAAGGGCAAGAAGCTGCTCTTCCTGAACATCGGAGACCCGATACAGTACGACTTTCGCACCCCTGAGCCCCTGGTGGAGGCCACTTACCAGGCCATGCGCGAGAACCTCACCGGCTATTCGGCCTCCGAAGGGGTGGACGAGGCCATCGAGGCCATTCGCCAGGAAGCGCGGTCTCACGGAATAGAACCCGCCGACATCTTCGTCACCACCGGAGCCAGCGAAGCCATCGACTTCGCCCTCACCGCCTTGGTCAACGAGGGGGAAAACGTCCTCGTGCCCTATCCCGGCTATCCCCTTTACACGGCCATCCTGGCCAAGCTCGGCGCCGAGCCCAATCCTTACTATCTGGACGAGGACAACGCCTGGCAGCCGGATCTCGCCGACATCGAGTCCAAGATAAACGAAAAGACCCGCGCCATCGTCATCATCAACCCCAACAACCCCACGGGCGCGGTGTATTCGGAGGAGACCCTCCGGGGCATCATCGAGATCGCCAAGAAGTACCATCTGGTCATCTTCTCCGACGAGATCTACGACAAGCTCGTCTTCGACGGCAAGCGCCACATTCCCATCGCCTCGCTCGACAAGGACGTGCCCGTGGTCACCTTCAACGGGCTCTCCAAGTGCTATTTGGCCCCGGGTTTTCGCATCGGCTGGGGCATAGTCTCCGGCCCGCGGGAGGTGGTCAAGGACTTCGTCGAGGCCATCCACAAGCTCGCCCGGGCGCGCCTTTCCACCAGCCATCCCAAGCAGTACGCCATCCCCGTGGCGCTCAACGGCAACCAGAACCATCTGCGGGAAGTCATCGAGAAGCTCGAAAGGCGCCGCAACCTCACGGTGGAGATGCTAAACGACATCCCGGGCATCTCCTGCGTGAAACCCCAGGGGGCCTTCTACGCCTTCCCGCGCATTGACATCCCGGGGGTTTCGGATCGCGAGTTCGTCAAGGAACTCATCGCCGAAACCGGTGTGGTCGTAGTCCACGGAAGCGGCTTCGGACAGAAGCCGGGCACCGCCCACTTCCGCGTGGTCTTCCTCCCGCCGGAAGAAGTCTTGGCCGAAGCTTACGACCGCATCAAGAAGTTCATGAAGGGCTATCTGGCCCGCAAGGGCCTCAAGGCTTGAGCGCGGTGTAGAGATGGACCACCCCGAGGGTCAGGGGCCGATAGGACACCTCGGAAAAACCCACCTCGCGCATTAGACCCGCGAGCTCCTCCGGCTCCGGAAACGCGGCAATGGAACGCGCCAGATATTCGTAAGCCTCCCGATCTCCGGTGAGGGCTCCCCCGAGAAGCGGCATGAAGTAGCGCAGATAGCGCCGATAGACCGGCGCAAAAAGCGGCGCCTTGGGGCGCGAGAACTCAAGGATCACCGCCTTGCCTCCGGGCTTGAGCACCCGGACCATCTCGGCCAGGCCCCTTTCGAGATGGGCCAGGTTGCGGACGCCGAAGGCCACGCTCACGCCGAAGAAGCTCTCCGCGGCGAAGGGGAGCCTTTCGGCGTCACCCACCAGCAGGCGAATGAAGGAAAGGGCCGGATGGGTGGCCAGACGCAGACGCCCGTAAGCGAGCATCTCCCAGCAGATGTCGAGGGCCATCACCAGGCGCGGGCGCTGACGGACGATCTCCTTGGCCAGGGTGAGGGTGCCGGCGCAGAGGTCGAGGATGGGCCCGGGGAACCGAGCGAGCTCCCGGGCGGCCTGGTAGCGCCACCAGTGGTCGAGCCCGAAGCTCCCCAGGGTGTTCACCAGATCGTATCGCCTGGTGACCCGGGAGAACTTCTCCCGCACGTAACACTTCTTCTCCGCACCCTCTGGTAACATGGCGGTTAGACTAGTGAAAAAGCACCGAGGTGACAAGGAATGGAAGGAAAGGTCTT
>JAADCO010000011.1 GCA_013154385.1 Thermodesulfobacteriota bacterium | reverse complement strand
CTCAACAACTTCCTCACCAGGCGGCATCGTTTCTGGGAGCTCGCCTTTTCCCTCACCCAGCCCATCTTCGACGCCGGGGCCCTGCGCTCCGAGGAGGAAGCGGCCCGCGCCAGGTTCCGGCAGGCGGAGACGGCCTACGCGCGCACGGTGCTCCAGGCCTTCTTCGAGGTGGAGACCGGGCTTCTCGCCGAAGAAAAGGGGCGTGAGAGATGGAAGCTGCGGCGGCGCCAGGAGGATTCGGCGCGGGCCGAAGCAGAGATCATCAGGATGCGTTACGAAAAGGGGGCGGTGGAGATACTCGACTATCTCAAGGCGAGACACCTCGTCCTGGAGCGTGAGAGGGAGCGTCTGGCCGCGGAACTCGCCCTTCTCCTGAACCGGGTTTCGCTCTATCGTGCCCTGGGCGGCGGCTGGCCCGCGCCTCTCGCCAAAGGAGACGGCAGATGAGAAAGATCGTCCAGGTCCTGGTCGTGGTGATCATCCTTTCCCTGGGCCTCGCGACGGCCTTCTACCTGGTGCACACCAAGCCCCGCCTGAAGAAGAGAAAACCCGTGCGCCACGTTCCGCTCGTGGAGACCATGGCGGTCCAGCCCGCGGACGAGCGGGTGGAAATAGAGGAGTTCGGCACCGTCCAGCCGTTGCGCACCGGAAAGATCGTGCCCGAGGTCTCGGGCCGGATCGTCTATCTCTCCCCAAATCTGGTGGCCGGCGCGCGGTTTCGTCGGGGCGAGGTGCTCGTGCGGCTCGATCCCGTGGACTACGAGACCGCGGTGGCCCTGGCGGAAGGGGAGTTGCGCGAAGCCGAAAAGGCCCTGGCCGAGATCGAGGCCGCGGCTGAAGCCGCGGTTGAGGAGTGGTATCAGGTCCTAAAGAAGAAGACCCCGCCTCCGCCGCTGGTGGCCAAGGAACCGCAGTTGGCCGCGGCCCGGGCGCGGGTGAAGGCCGCGCGCGCCAAGTGGCGCAAGGCCAAGGAGGACCTGCGGCGCACGGTCATCCGGGCCCCGTTCGATGGTTTCGTGGTCAAGGCCGACGTTGACCTCGGACAGTACGTAGGGCCCACCACGACTCTGGCCGAGGTCTACGACGCCTCGGCCGTGGAGGTCAGGGTCCCTCTCGAGAGCCGCGAGATCCGCTGGATCAAGGTCCCGGGGTTCAACGCCCAAAACGGCTCGGGGGCCGAGATCTTCTCCCCGCTCACGGAGAGACCGTGGCGGGGCAGGGTGGTGCGCGCCGCGGCTCAAGCCGACGAAAAGACCCGCTTGATAGACGTCTTCGTGCGGGTGAATGACCCGTTTTCCCGCCGGCCCCCTCTCTTGCCCGGGACCTTCGTCCGCGTGAGGATCAAGGGTCGGCTCGTAAAGGGGGTTTACGTCCTTCCGCGCGATCTCCTCCATCTGCAAAAGGGCCGCTACGAGGTCTATCTGGTGGATGGGGAAGGGCGCCTTGAGATCCGTCCGGTGGAGGTCCTCCTCTTCACCAAGACCAGGGCCTTTGTCCGGGGGCTTTATCCCGGCGCGCGCGTCATTACCTCCCGGCTTCCCGCTCCGGTGCCGGGGATGAAGGTGCGGATCAAGGAATCATGAAGAGCCTCATCGCCTGGTTTGCCGAAAATCACGTGGCCGCAAACCTCCTCATGCTCTTTCTCCTGGCGGCCGGTGTCTTCACCGCCCTTCACATGAAGGTCGAGGTCTTCCCGGAAGTGGCGCTCGACGCCATCGAGATCCGCGTGGAATACCGCGGGGCCTCTCCGGACGAGGTGGAGGACTCGGTGGTCCGCCCCATCGAGGAACGCATCGCCGGGCTTCCGGGGATCGAGCGCATCTACTCCGTGGCCATGGAGGGGCTCGGCAAGATCACCGTCGAGGTGATGAAGGGCTGGGACCCGCGGCAGCTCTACGACGACATCAAGGTCGAGGTGGACAGCATCACCACGCTTCCCGAGGAGGCCGAGCGCCCCATCGTGCGCCAGGTGGTCCGGCGCTATCCGGTGGTGAACATGGCCCTCTACGGCCCGGTTTCCGAGGCCACGCTCAAGTACTGGGCCGAGCGGGTGAAGGAGGAGCTTCTCGCCCTTCCGGAGGTCACGGAGGTGGCCTACTACGCCCTGCGTCCGGCGGAGATCCATCTTGAGGTCTCGGAAGAGACCCTGCGCCGCTACGGGCTTTCCCTGGGCGAGATCGCGGGGATCATCCGGCGCGAGAGCCTGGATCTGCCGGCAGGGCGCATCAAGGACCCGCGGCGGGAGATCCTTTTGCGGGCCCGCGGCAAGCGCTACTACGCCCGCGAATACGCCGACATCGTGATCCTTGCCCGCGAAGAGGGCGGGGAGATAGAGCTGCGCGACCTGGCCCTGCTCAAGGACGAGTTCCGGGACATCATTGACCTTTACGCCTACTTCGACGGCCAGCGCGCGGCGGTGATCGAGGTCTTTCGCATCGGCGACCAGAACGTGCTCAAGCTCTCCAAGGCCGTGCGCCGCGCGCTTCCGGAAATCAGGGCCCAGCTCCCCGAAGGGCTCAAGCTCACCGTCTTCGACGACAACTCCGAGATCGTCAAGCAGCGCCTCTTCCTCCTGGTGAAGAACATGAGCCTCGGCATGCTCCTTGTGCTCATCCTGCTCGGGTTCTTCCTGAACGCGCGTCTTTCCTTCTGGATCATGCTCGGCATCCCCATCTCCTTTGCCACGGCCCTCTTTCTCCTCCCCCACTTCGGGGTCTCCATCAACATGGTCTCCCTCTTTGCCTTCATCCTGGTCCTGGGCATCGTGGTGGACGACGCCATCGTCATCGGGGAAAACGTCTTTCGCCATCGGGAGGCCGGGGTCCCGCCGCTTGAGGCCGCGATCAAGGGAACCATCGAGGTCAGCCAGCCCGTGATCTTTTCCGTGCTCACCACCATGGCCGCCTTCTGGCCGCTGCTCTACGGCTCGGGGATGCTCGGGAAGTTCATCCGCAACATCCCCATCGTGGTCATCCTGGTGCTGGCGGGCTCGCTGATCGAGGCCCTCTTCATCCTTCCGGCCCATCTGGCCGCCACCAAGGGGCGCATCTCGCCGGAGGCGCGCAGTTTCCTGGCCCGGGGGCTCAATCGCCTGGTGGAGGGACCTTATCGCCGTTTTCTCGTCCGCGTGCTCGCCTGGCGCTACGCCACGGTGGCCGCGGGGGTGGCCCTCCTCGTGGTGGTGTTTTCCCTGTGGCTCGGCGGCCGCCTCAAGTTCACCTTCTTCCCGCGGGTGGAAAGCGACGAGGTGGAGTGTTTCCTCACCATGCCCGCCGGCACCCCTGCTGAAGAGACCCTGAAGGTGGCCAAGCACCTGGAGGAAGTGGGGCGGGAGGTGGTGGCGGAGTACGAGAAGCGCTACCATCTGAAGCTTCTCGAGTACTCCCTCCTCATGATCGGGGTCCATCAGACGCGCCACGGGCCGAAGGCCGGAGTGCCCACCCAGGGGTCCCATCTGGCCCAGGTCACCTTGAAGCTCGTTCCCAGTGAAGACCGCCGCGGCATCAGCACGGCGGAGATCGCCAAGGCCTGGCGGCGCAAGGTGGGGACGATCCCCGGGGCCGAGGGTGTGCTCTTTCAGAGCGAACTCTTCAGCCTCGGCAAGCCCATCGAGGTGGCCCTTTCCCACAAGGACGAGAAGACCCTCCTCAGGATCGTGGAGCTGGTGAAGAAGGAACTTTCCCGCTTCCCCGGGGTGCACGACATCGAGGACAGCTTCCTCCCGGGAAAGGAGGAGATCCGCTTAAAGCTCAGGCCCGGGGCCCGGAACCTCGGGGTGAATCTGGAGGACGTGGCCCGGGCGGTGCGCCACGCCTTCTACGGGGCCGAGGCCCTGCGGGTGCAGCGCGGGGAGGACGAGGTCCAGGTGCTCGTGCGCTATCCGGAAAGCGAGCGCACCTCGGTGTGGGATCTCACGCACATGAGGCTCCATCTGCCCGACGGGCGGGAGATTCCCCTCCTCGAGGTGGCGGAGCTCAAGAGGGGGCAGGGCTACGTGGCCCTTTCGCGCCTTGATTGCCGGAGGGTGATCACGGTCTCCGCCGAGGTGGACGAGAAGGTCACCAACGCCGACGAGATCAGGAACTATCTCGAAAAGGAGTTCCTGCCCCGGCTAAAGAGAGAGTATCCCGGGTTTCACTTCTCTCTCGAGGGCGAGGGGCGCCGGCGTCACGAGGCCATGGCCGACGTCTTTCGGGGCTTCGTCATCGCCCAGATCCTCATCTTCGTCCTCCTGGCCGTGCCCCTGAGGTCCTATCTCCAGCCCCTGATCATCATGTTCGCCGTGCCCTTCGGGATCATCGGGGCCTTCCTGGGGCACAAGCTCATGGGCTATCATCTGAGCATCCTGAGCTTCTTCGGCATCGTGGGGCTTTCCGGGGTGGTGGTCAACGACTCCCTGATCCTCGTGGATCTCATCAACCGCTTCCGGAGGGAGAGACCCCTTACCGAGGCGGTGGTGGAGGCGGCGGTGAGGCGCTTTCGGCCCATCGTGCTGACCACGCTCACCACCTTCGTGGGGCTCATGCCTATGATCTTCGAAAAGAGCCTTCAGGCCCGGGCCCTGATCCCCATGGCCATCAGCCTGGGCTTCGGGGTGCTTTTCGCCACGTTCATCACGCTCGTCCTCGTCCCCTGCGCTTATCTCATCCTGGAGGACGTGAAGGCCCTTTTTGGCTATTTGTTCTCGTCGAGGAAGGTCTCGTAGAGATGGAGATAGGGGATGACGCCGAGGACCAGGAGCAGGTTTCCCATGATCTTTATCCCTACCAGATAGTCACCGATCTTGAGTTTCCAGTAGCCTTTTTGGGAGCCGCGTAAGGGTTTGGCGTAAAGGGTGGGATTGGCGGTGAGTTCGTTTTGGAAAAACTCGATGAGTTTCTGACGCAGAGAAGCGGGGAGGTTGGCCATGTCCTGCGTGGCCTGCGGATGGAACCTCAACTCATACGTCTCTCTTTTCTTCTTTTGATATAGTCTTGACAACATATTTCTTTTCCACTCCCTCCGGCATATTTTTCTCACGTGATTCCAAAAAATCAGCAAAAAGCAGATCTTCTTCTAAGTCCAACGCCACTTTAACCAGATCACAAACCAAAGAGGACATAGAAACGTTTCTGATTTTAGCTAAAAGTTTGATTCGTTCAAAGGTGTCTGGATCAAGGACAACACATAGACGTGGATGTTTGGTAGCCATAATGTCATCCTCCTTATTCATCACTTTTGATGCCAAATTATACCACTGGCTACTAAATTTTGCCAAGCAGGCGGTTGGTTCATCATAATTAGTGCACTTCTTTCGGTATCCCCTGGCGAAAAAATTTAACAAAACCGTCTGACGGTCGATGAGTAGATGAGGAACATTTTGAACAAATGTGCCATCACCTTTGATGCAGACTTTATCAAAAATGATGAAGCCGTTTCCTTTGGGAAGCTCAATTTTCAAGAGGCACAAAGGGGAAACAAACACGCGGACGGATACGGATAAGACGTGTCCGTCTGCGTTTTCAATTGCAGCTCTAGTGCTAGAAGGAAAAGCTAAAGCGAGCGTTTCGGAAAGAAAAATGCCAGAAAGACTCTTACTCGCTGGCGGCCAAAAGGTCCGTCAAGTGATAATTGTAACTAAAGCTAAATTGCAGAAACCGGGCGCTTGCCTTTCGGTAAGCTTCTAGCGAAACAACCGTGAGGCACTGTTTGTCTCAAATTACCCAAACGGACGAGCATGTATCGGGAAATAAAGTGGGACGCTTTTCTCGGTATCGTCAGTTGCTGACGCATGTGCGTTTGAATGAACAAATCTTCGCTGAAGCGGGCCGAGATGCGCATGATCGGCGCGGAACGGCTGAAAAATTCGCTGATCTCGCGCGTCTTGAGAATGAAGCGCAAGTTCTTTGCCCGGGGTTGGGATCAACCGGCCGCATTTTAAGAAAATTCCGGAAAAGCCGATATTTAAATAGTAGGCACTAGAACCGGAAAGACTTCCCTTCACCAAGCTCACATCCCCCTCCGTATTTCTCTCTCGAGCCGGACGAAAGTCCGGCTTCTTTTTTTTGGATTGACACCGGCTTCCATCTCAATAGGTTCTATCCTCGTGAAAGCCGTCTTCCTGAGAGCCTTCCTCCTGATCCTTCTGCTCTGCGCCGCACCGGGCTGGGCCCTCTCTCCGGAAAGGGTCCTGGTCGTGGCCAACAGAAAGAGCCCCCTTTCCCTGAAGATGGCCCACTACTACCGGCTCCGCCGGAACATCCCCGAGGAGATGGTCCTCGTGCTCGACCTCCCCAGAAAGGAGGAGATCAGCCGGCCCGTCTATCTGCGCTATCTCGAGCGGCCCCTGGCCGAGTACTTGCAGGAGCGACACCTCGAGGATCGGGTCCTCGCCATCGTGCTCATGCCGCACGTGCCGCACAAGATCCAGGGCCGCGTGGCGCTCAAGGGGGACGCGGCTTCGGTGGATTCCGAGCTCACGCTCCTCTATCGGAAGATGCTCTACGGTCCCTATCGCCTGGCGGGATGGATCAAGAACCCCTTTTTCGGCACCTCTTCCTCCGTGCCTTTTGAGCACGACCGGTTCGACGTCTATCTGGTCACCCGCCTTGCGGGATACACCGAAGAGGACGTGCGGGGCCTTGTGGATCGGGCCCTTCTCGCCCCGCAGACGAGACCCCCCATGCGTCTCGTCCTGGACGCCCGGGACGGGCCGACGAACATCGGGGACAACTGGATGTATGCGGCCTATCTCCTGCTCAAGGATTTTCCGGGTCTTGAGTTCGTCCTTTCCTTCAAGCCGGACTTCGTCCTCCGCGCGGATCGCGTCATCGGCTACGCCTCGTGGGGTTCAAACGATCCGCGCTATCCCCGGGACAGGCGCCTTTTCCTGCGCTTCCTCCCCGGGGCCATCGGCGTGACCTACGTGAGCACGAGCGCCCGCACCTTTCGCGAACCTCCCCCCAACTGGCGGGTGGGAGCCCCGTGGAAGGCCAAGCACAAGCACTTCGCCGGTTCCCCGCAGTCCCTCATCGCCGATCTGGTGCGTCTCGGCATCACCGGGATCTCGGGAAACGCCTACGAGCCCTATCTCCAGGCCTCGGCCAGGCCCCATATCCTCTTTCCGGCCTATCTCTCCGGAGACACGCTGGCTGAGGCCTACTATCGCTCTCTGGCCTATTTGAGCTGGCAGACCGTGGTCCTCGGCGACCCGCTGGCGCGCCTCAAACCGGGTTTTCGGGACACCTCCCCGAAGGACTGGTTCGACGCGCGCCGGAAGCGCTATCTCGAGGCCCAGAAACGCCGGCGTCCCGAGGACCTCCTCTTCCTCGCGGAGATAGAGCTCAAGCAGGGTTATCCGGAAAGGGCCTTAAAGCGCCTCAAGCCCCTGCTCAAGGAGGGGCTCTCGCGGGAAACTTTTGGGTTGCTCTCCCAGATAGCCACCACGCCCGAGCTTCGCGCAAAGGCAAGGCGCCTCCTCAGAGGCCACACCGACCCCCTGAGCAGGCTCTTTCTGGCCTTCCTGGACCTCAGGGACCATCTCTACGAGGAGGCCGAAAGGGAGCTTGCCCCCGTGCTCGAGCTCCCCTCTCCGCCGCCTGAGGCCTATTTCCTCGCCGGCGTGCTGGCCCTGAAGAGGGGCCGCTGCCAGGAGGCCATAGATCGTCTCGAAGAAGCCATTGCCCTCGGGCCCGGAAGATGGTCCTTCTTCGTTTCCCTCTATCAGGCCCTCAAGGAGTGCGGCCAGGAAAAGAGGGCGGCGCACATCCGGGAGGCCATCCTGAAGAGACCGGAGCTGGCGGACCTCTGGCCCTCGTTCAAGGATCAATAGCGGCGGTTCGTCTCCCAGTTCCAGGCCGTGCGGATGATGAACTCGAGGTCGTCGTGGCGCGGGGAAAAGCCGAGGGCCTCCCGCGCCCGGTCGCAGGCGGCGACCAGCACGGGCGGGTCCCCGGGGCGCCTTTCCTTCTCTTCCACGGGGATGGGCCGGCCCGTTACCCGGCGCGCGCATTCCACCACCTCGCGCACGGAATGACCGTGACCGTAACCGCAGTTCAACACCAGGCTCTCCCCCCCGGAGAGCAGGTGCTCGAGAGCCGAGAGATGGACCTCGGCCAGGTCGTCCACGTGGATGAAGTCGCGGATGCAGGTGCCGTCGGGCGTGGGATAGTCCGTGCCGTAGAGATAGAAGCTCTTTCTCTTCCCGAGGGCGGTCTGGAGGAGGAGGGGAATGAGATGGGTCTCCGGTTCGTGGGCCTCTCCGATGCGGCCCTCGGGATCGGCCCCGGCGGCGTTGAAGTAGCGCAGCGAGACGTAGGGCAGACCGTAGGCGCGATGGCAATCGGCAAGGATCTGCTCCACGAAGAGCTTGCTCGCTCCGTAAGGGTTGATCGGGGCCACGGGGTGATCCTCGGGGATGGGCACCTTCTCGGGGATGCCGTAGACCGCCGCACTTGAAGAAAAGATGAAGGCCCTCACTCCGGCTCGCACCGCCTCTTCGAGCAGGGTGACGGTCTCGGCCAGGTTGTTGCGATAGTACTTGAGGGGGTCGGAAACGCTTTCCGGAACGACGATGAAGGCCGCAAAGTGCATGATGGCCGCGGGCCTTTCGGCTTCAAGGAGCGCGCGCAGGCGCTTCCGGTCGGCGAGAGAGCCCTCGATGAGGGTCCCCTCAAGCACCGCTTCCCGATGCCCCGAAGAAAGATCGTCGTAGACCAGGGGCTCAAAGCCCCTTTTCGCCAGGGCCTTGACCACGTGGGAGCCGATGTAGCCCGCCCCGCCGGCCACCAGGACTTTGTTTGCGGTTTGGCCCTTACCAGTCATAGGGCTTGGCGAGTATCTCCCGCACCTTGAGGGAGAAGAGTTTGTTCGAGGGCATGGCGCGGATGATGGCCACGGTGTCGGCGCCGCGGGCCGTGCCCGCCACGGTGATCACGTCCTCCGGCGGGATGAGACCGGCGTCGCAGGCCATGAGGGCGATCTCCACGCAGACCTTGATGCCCTGGCCGAAGAGCCGCAGCGTGTTGGCGATGAGGTCCTGCTGGGAATAGTGGAGCATCTCCCTGATGGCCGTCCCGATGTTGCGGAAGACCATGGTTCCGGTATAGACCCTGGCCCCCAGGGACTCGATCTTGGCCCTGGTCTCGGGCGTCATCTCGAGCTTTCCCGGCTCGCGGAAGCCCACGTTGTGGGTGACCACCACCAGGTTGGCCCCGGTGTCCTTGAAGAGCTCCGCGGCCAGGAGCCCGGTGTCGCCGAAGGTGGAGGCCACGACCACGTGTTTGATCCCCCGTTCCTCAAAGGCCTTCTTGGCGATCTCGAGAGCGGCTTGGGTGTTCTCCTTGCCGGCCTTGGCGAAGTAGACCCCCATGATTCCCCCTCCGACCGATGGGTTTGCTCGGCCAATGATACCAGAGTCGGCCGCGGGACCCAACGAGGAAGAGCCAAATCGGGCTCAAGTTTTCTTTCTCGCTTGTCAGTTGGCCCCGTATACATTAGAAACTCTCGCAAGTCCTTTGGTTGAGGAGGTTTCTCCATGCCGCGCGCGCTCAAATGGAAGATAGCCCTTTTGGTCTTCCTCACGGTTCTTTCCGTGATTCTGGTCTTGCCCTCTTTTTATCCCAATCTGCCTTCCTGGTATCTCAAGCACATCTACGGCAAGACCTTGAAGCTCGGTCTCGACCTTCAGGGGGGGATGCATCTCGTCCTTCAGGTGGACGTGGACAAGGCCATTGAGAACGCCCTCATGGCCCGCGTGAAAGATCTCCAGCAGGTCCTGGCGCGCAAGGGCATACGTGTGGCCCTGGGAGAGAGCAAAGATCCCAAAGAGGTGGTCCTCATCCTCCCCAACCAGAGTGCGCTCGAGAAGGTGAAAGAGATCATCGAGAAGGATTTTCCGAGCCTCCGCGTGGTGCGGGTGGAAAAGGGCGAGTTCCCCAAGCTCGTCGTCTCCCTCACCCCGGAACAGATCGCCTTCATCCGTGAAAACGCCGTAGATCAGTGCCTGGAGATCATCCGCAACCGAATCGACCAGTTCGGCGTCACCGAACCGGTGATCGTCAAGCAGGGCACGGACAAGATCGTCGTCCAGCTCCCGGGCGTGAAGGATCCGGAGCGGGCCCTGCGTCTCATCGGGCAGACGGCCCAGCTCGAGTTCAAGCTGGTGGACGAGGAGGCCATGAGCCGGATTGACCTCGAGGGCCTCATCGCCAAGGCCATCAAGGAAGGCCGGCTTAAGCCCAACGCCTCCCGCGAGGAGGTGAACCGGGTCCTCCGCCCCTACATTCCGCCGGATGACGAGATCTACTTCCTGGTCGAGAGAGACCGGGAGACGGGTCGCGTGATCAAGAGGCCGCTTCTCCTCAAGAAGAGGGCGGTGCTCACCGGAGACATGGTGAAGACCGCGCGCGTGCGCATCGGCGGGGTCTACAACGAGCCTTACGTGGCCCTTGAGCTCACCGACCGCGGGGCGCGCATCTTCGAGCGCGTGACCGCGGAAAACGTGGGCAAGCGTCTGGCCATCGTGCTCGACGACGTGGTGCGCTCGGCCCCGGTCATCCGGGAGCGCATCCC
>JAADCO010000050.1 GCA_013154385.1 Thermodesulfobacteriota bacterium | reverse complement strand
CTCTCCGGCAGATAACCCAGAAACTTCATGCCCTTCTCTTCGCAGACCTCACGGACATAATCGTCGAGGGCCTTGGGGATCTCCTTCGGGGCGCGATTGACAAGAAGCCACACGGTCCCCACGTCGAGTTGCAGGGGTTTTACGAGATCGGCGATGCGGCCCGCGGTCATCACCCCGCGCGAAGAGGCGTCGGAGACCACGAGAAGATGGTCTATCTGGCGCATGTTGAGACGGGAGAGATGCTCCATGCCCGCTTCGTTGTCCACCACCACGTGGGCGTAGTGCCGCATGAGCTTCTCAAGCGCCTGGGAGAGGAAGGAATGGGCCGCGCAATAGCACCCCGGACCTTCGGGCTGGCCCATGACGATGAGGTCGAAGCCCGAGGACTCGATGATGGCCTCGTTTAACCTCATCTCGATGAAGTCTCCGCGGGCCATGCTCTCCGGCACCGCGGTGCGCAGCTCGTTCTTGATCTCCCCGAGCGTGGTCTCCACCTCGAGGCCCAGGAGCTCGTTCAGGTTGGCGTTGGGATCGGCGTCAACCGCCAGAATCGGCGTCTTGCCGCGGTCAAGCAGGTACTTGACCAAAAGGGCCGCCGTGGTGGTCTTCCCCGTTCCGCCCTTGCCGGCTAAAGCAATGGTCTTGGCCACTAACCCTCCTCCTTCTTGTGCCGATCTTTGAAGAGCTTGTAGGTGAGGCTGTCCACCAGCGCCCGGCAGCTGGCCTCCAGGATGTCCTGCGAGACACCCACCGTGCCCCAGCGGTCTTCCTGGTCGCGGGAGAAGATGAGCACCCGCACCATGGCGCCGGTGCCGGGGGTGCCCGGAAGCACGCGCACCTTGTAGTCCTCAAGCGTCATCTCCCGCAACTGGGGATAGAAGCGCTCGAGAGCCTTGCGAATGGCGTTGTCCAGGGCGTTCACCGGGCCGTTGCCCGTGGCCGCGGTGTGTTCCACCTCTCCCACTCCAGGGGGCACCCGCACCATGACCGTGGCCTCCACCAGGGGACGGCCCTCGTCCGGGTCCTGCATGTCGAAGACCCGATAGCCCAGGAGCTCGAAGTACTGCTTGGGTTCGCCGATGAGGCGGTACATGAGGAGCTCGAGAGAGGCTTCCGCAGCCTCGAACTGGTAACCCTCGGCCTCCCTCTTCTTCACCTCCTCGACGATTTTCGCCACCATGGGATCGTCCGGCGAGAGCTTGATGCCGAACTGCTGGGCCTTGTAGACGATGTTGCTCCGCCCGGAGAGATCGGAGACCAGGACCCGGCGCGTGTTGCCCACGAGCTCGGGTTCGATGTGCTCGTAGGTGCGCGGATGGCGCATGACCGCCGAGACGTGCACCCCGCCCTTGTGCGCAAAGGCGCTCCGGCCCACGTAGGGGAGATAGCGCGGATGGGGAAGGTTGGCGATTTCGCACACGTAGCGGGAGACCTCGGTCAGGCGGTGGAGGTTTTTGGCCACCTCGGCTTCGTAGCCCATCTTGAGGATGAGGTTGGGGATGATGGAGCAGAGGTTGGCGTTGCCGCAGCGCTCACCAAACCCGTTGATGGTGCCCTGCACCTGGATCACCCCTTCGAGCACGGCCATGAGGGAGTTGGCCACCGCGCACTCGGTGTCGTTGTGCGCGTGGATGCCGAGCTTCGTGCCCTTGCCCACGCGCTTTTTTACCTCGCGGATGATCTCGACGATCTCGTGCGGGAGGGTGCCTCCGTTGGTGTCGCAGAGCACGAGGCAATCCGCCCCGGCCTCCTTGGCCTTCTTGAGGGTGGCGATGGCGTAGTCCGGGTTGGCCTTGAACCCGTCGAAGAAGTGCTCGGCGTCGTAGAAGAGCTTTTCGCAGTGCGGCTTGAGATAGGAGACGGAGTTCCCGATGATCTCGAGGTTGCGCTCGAGCGTGGTCCGCAGGGCCTCCTTGACGTGGATGTCCCAGCTCTTGCCGAAGATGGTGATCACCGGACATCTCGCCTCGATGAGGGCCGCCAGGTTTTCGTCTTCCTCGGGGTTCTTGCGCGGGTGATGGGTGCTGCCAAAGGCCGCGAGCTTGGCGTGTTTCAGCGTGTAGTCGCGGATCTCGCGGAAGAAGCGGGCGTCTTTCGGATTGGCCCCGGGCCAGCCGCCCTCGATGTAGTCTATCCCGAACTCATCGAGCTTTAAGGCCACCCGGATCTTGTCCTCCACGGAGAGGTTGAAGTCCTCGGCCTGCGTGCCGTCCCGCAAAGTGGTGTCGTAAAACTCGATCTTCTTGGCCATGGTTTGCTCCTCTCTGGCGGCGTCATTCCGTTTCCGGTTCACGGTCGAGGCCGAAGGCCTCGTGAAGGGCTCTGACCGCCAGTTCGGTGTATTTCTCGTCTATCACGCAAGAAATCTTGATCTCCGAGGTGGAGATCATGTGGATGTTGATGCCGTGATCCGCCAGCACCTGGAACATCTTGGAGGCCACGCCGGGATGGGCCCGCATCCCCGCGCCCACGATGGAGACCTTGGCGATGTCCTCCGAACCCTCGACCTTCTCGGCCCCGATCTCCTCGGCCACCCGGTTGACGATCTCCATGGCGCGCTTGTATTCGAGCTTGGGCACGGTAAAGGTCATGTCCGCCCGTCCGTCCGGGCGCCCCGTCTGGATGATCATGTCCACCACGATGCCCTCGTCGGCAATGGGACCGAATATCTTGGCCGCCATCCCCGGTTTGTCAGGCACGCCGTAGACCGAGATACGGGCTTCGTTGCGGTTGTAAGTAACGCCGGATACCAACACCTTTTCCATGCTCTCGTCCTCCTCCACCACCATCGTCCCGGGCTCGTCGCTGAAACTGGAACGCACGTGTACCGGGACCTTGTAGATCTTGGCAAACTCTACGGACCTGATCTCAAGCACCTTGGCCCCCATGCTCGCCAGCTCGAGCATCTCGTCGTAGGAGATGCGGGCGATCTTTCGGGCCTTGGGCACGATGCGCGGATCCGCGGTGTAAACCCCGTCCACGTCGGTGAATATCTCGCAAACATCGGCCTTGAGCGCCGCAGCCAGAGCCACCGCCGTGGTGTCCGACCCTCCGCGACCGAGCGTGGTGATCTCCCCGTCTTCGGTTATGCCCTGGAAACCGGCAACGATCACCACCCGGCCCTCGTCCAGTTCCTTGCGCAGGCGCTCGGTGGCGATGTCCTTGATGCGCGCCTTGCCGAAGAGTTCGTCGGTCTTGATGGGGATCTGAAAGGCCACGAAGGAGCGCGCCGGATACCCCATGGCGTTGAGCGCCATGGCCAGAAGCGCCGAAGAGACCTGCTCTCCCGTGGCCACGAGCATGTCGAGTTCGCGCGGGCTGGGTTCCGGAACCAGCTCGCGCGCCAGGTTGAGGAGCCGGTCCGTTTCCCCGGCCATGGCCGAGACCACGACCACCACGTCGTGACCTTCGTCCCGATACTTGGCGATACGACGCGCCACGTTGCGAATACGGTCAAGATCCCCCACCGAAGTGCCACCGTACTTTTGCACCACAAGCATCTTAGTCTTCCCCCTTCTTGCCGCTCCAGATCGGATCTTCTCCGAAGTGTAGATACCACCATTCCTCAGCGTCAGCCCCCTGATCGTTGGGAGCCAGCACGACGCGATAGTGTTCGCAATAGTCCATAAGGAGGTCGTAAGCCTCGTTGAGACGCTGCATCTTTTCCCTCTCCCCGGTTTTGTCGGGATGCCACTCCGCCGCCAGCTTTCGATAGCGAGCCTTGATCTCCGCCCGGGTGGTCTGCACGGGCAAGCCCAAGAGACGCCGAGCTTCTTCGAGTTTTTTCCATTTCTCGCGCGGCATGACAACGCCTGAATGTAACAACAAGGTTTTAGGCAAGCAATTGGGGATGACGCCCCCAGGGCCTCCTGTTAGGCTAGCAGCCGATGAAGATTCCCGCGCGCGTCCATCTCCTGGGGATAGGCGGAGTGGGCATGGGGGCCCTCGCCGGGCTCTTCCACGCCGCCGGGGCCCGGGTCACCGGCTCGGAGGCCGGTGCCGTCTATCCGCCCATGAGCCTCCTCCTTGACGAACTCAAGATCCCCGTCTGCGAAGGGTACCGGCCGGAGAACCTCTCCCGCACCCGCCCGGATCTCGTCATCATCGGAAACGTCATCCGGCGCGACAATCCCGAGGCCCAGGCCGTCTTTCGGGAGCGCATCCCCTATCTCTCGCTCCCCGAGGCCCTCTACACCTACTTCATCCGCGGGAAGAAGAGCCTCGTGGTCACCGGCACCCACGGGAAGACCACCACCTCCTCCCTCCTCTCCTTTGCCCTGGAGAGGCTGGGCGCAAGCCCCACCTTCCTCGTGGGCGGCCTCCTGCGCGACCGGAGGCGCAACTACGCCCTGGGGCAGGGGGAATACGTGGTGCTCGAAGGCGACGAATACGACTCGGCCTTCTTCGACAAGCGCCCCAAGTTCATCCACTACGCGCCGCACGCCGCCATCCTCACGAGCGTGGAGTTCGACCACGCCGACATCTATCCGAATTTCGAAGCCCTGAAGCAGGCCTTTGCGGACTTCGTGGCCCTGCTCCCGGAAAAGGGGTTGCTCCTGGTCTCCGGAGACGCGGGAGCGCGCGAGGTGGCGGCCAAGGCCCCGGCCCGGGTCGAGACCTACGGGCGAGAGGGTGCGTTCCGGCTCCTTTCCCGCAAACCGCGCTCCTCCCCGCCGGGGCAGGAGATGCGCGTGGCCTGGCCCGGAGGCGAGACGCACTTCTTTCTCCCCCTCATCGGGGCCCACAACGCCGAAAACGCCCTGGCCGTCTTCGGCCTTCTGGTGAGCCTGGGGTTCGACGCCCGGGAGGTGGCCGCGGCCCTCAGCCGATTCCCCGGTGTCTCCCGGCGGCAGGAGATCCTCCTCGAAGAACCCGTCACGGTGATTGACGACTTCGCCCATCATCCCACCGCGGTGAAGGTCACGCTTGAGGCCGTGCGCGAAACCTGGCCCGGAAGGCGGCTCATCGCCCTCTTCGAACCGCGCACCAACACCAGCCGGAGACGAATCTTTCAGGAAGACTACGCCGCCGCGCTGGCCGGGGCGGACCTCGTCTTCCTCAAGCCCCCTCCCCAGCTCGAGAAGGTGCCGGAAGAGGAAAGGATAGATCTCGCGCGCCTGGCCGAAGACCTGAACCGCCGGGGCACCGAGGCCCTGGCCCTCGACGATCCGGAGGCCCTCCTTGCGGCCCTGCGCGAGAGGATCGCCCCGGGAGACGTGGTGCTCTTCATGTCCAACGGGCCCTTCGACGGGTTGCCGCAGAAGCTGGTCCGGGCCCTCAAGAGAGACTGACCTCCCCGGGCTCGTCCTCTGCGCCCTGCACCTCCGGCAGGAAGTCCGGGAGAAACTGCCTGATGACCCAGAGATTGGTGAAGAAGTGGCGCGTGAGACGCGAGGCGGTGAAGCGGAAAGGGATCTTCTCGAGAGCCAGGGGCACGAGGAGCTGATCGGCAAGATGCGGGTCCACCGCGGCGCCGGTGTCCCAGAAGTCGAGGAGGGCGGAGACCGCCTCCTCCGCCACCCGCTCCGCCGGCTTTCCCTTGCGCCCCAAGGAAGAGAAGCCCGCCCTCCGCGGCCCGTCTGCCAGACGCAGGAAGACCACCGTGCCGGGAGAGGCGGAGTGGGCCCGCTCGAGACGCACCTCCGGCACAAAACCGCGGGCGCGCAGGAGATCGGAGGCCCTCTTGGCCTGCCGCGTGCGGATGTGATCCGGAAGGTCCTCGGAGACCGCCGAAAGGACCAGCACCTCCCGCGCTTCGTACGGCCCCAGGAGTTCCAGGGAATCCGCACCGGAAGACTTGGGGGCGATCTCCACGCGCATCTCGCCCCCGCCTGCGGGGTAGAACCCGTAGCGCCGCAGCTCGAAATCGAACCCGTATCCCAGAAGCGAGATCACCGGCGCGTAGACCTCGGCGAGATAGTGATAGCACGGGGCGTGGGGCACGTGGGTGCCGCCCCTGAGCACCAGCCTTCCGCCGCCAGCCAGGGCCAGGGGGAGGGCCACGGTCTGGAAGACCAGGGCCGTGGCGCCGGCGGTGCCCACGTCAAAGGTGTAGGCCCCGGCCTTCACCTGACCGGGGACGAAACGCAGGTAAAGGGAACCCTTCTCCGCGCCGACCACCCGGGCCTTGCTTATCTTCTGGGCCGCGCGCACGCAGGTGAGATGCTGGGGTCGAAGCCCGGGACGGGGGCGTTTGGCCCTGATGTTCACCAGCTCAAAGGGCTCTCCGGTGACCAGCGAGAGCGTGAGGGCCGAACGCAGGATCTGGCCGCCGCCTTCTCCGTAGGAACCGTCCAGGCGGAGCACCGCTACCTCCGATGACAGGCGATGAGATGCCCGGGCCGTATCTCGCGCAGCGCGGGTTCCTCCCGCTCGCAGAGGGGTTGCCTCTCCGGACAGCGCGGATGAAAGGGACAGCCCGGCGGAACGGAGAGGGGACTGGGGGGCTCCCCCCGCACGTGCCTCCGCTTCCGCCGGCGGGGATCGGGCTCCGGCACGGACTCGAGCAGGATGTTGGTGTAGGGATGATGCGGGGAGGAAAAGAAGCCCTCTTTCGGCGCCACCTCCACCACCCGCCCGAGATACATGACGGCGATCCTCTGGCTCAGAAAGAGCACCAGCGGCAGGTCGTGCGAGATGAAGAGATAGCTCAACCGCCACTTCTTCTTGAAGTCGAGGAGGAGGTTGAGTATCTGGGCCTGCACCGAGACGTCGAGGGCGGAAGTGGGTTCGTCGAGGATGAGGGCCCGCGGAGAGACGATCAGGGCGCGGGCAATGGCGATCCTCTGCCTCTGGCCGCCGCTGAACTGGTGGGGATAGCGATCCATGTCGTCGGGAGAGAGCCCCACGAGGCGCAGCATCTCGGCCACCCGCTCGCGGAACTCGCGGCGCGGCACGAGACGGTGGATCTCGAGCGGCTCGGCGAGCAGGCTGTAGACCTTCTTGCGCGGGTTGAGGGAGGCGTACGGGTCCTGGAAGACGATCTGGACTTCGCGCCGCAGGCGGCGCCGGGCCTTGCGGTCGAGGGAAAGGAGGTCCTGGCCGCGGATCTTCACCCGCCCCTCATCCGGGAGCTCGAGCCCCAGGGCCACGCGCGCAAGCGTGCTCTTGCCGCAGCCGCTCTCCCCGAGGATGCCGAGGACCTCGTCCTCAAGGAGGGCGAGACTCACGCGGCGCAGGGCGTAGAAGCGGCGCTTGCGCCAGTCGAAGAAGCCCCGGCGCACCTCGTAGAGACGCGACACTTCCTGAAGCTCGAGCACCTTCATACCAGATGGCACCTTACCAGATGTCTGTCTCCGCGCGGGAGAAGAGCGGGTTCTTCCCGAAAGCACCTCTCCTGGGCCAGGGAACAGCGGTCGGAAAACTTACACCCCGGCGGCCTCTCCCCGGGCGAGGGCACGCGGCCGGGGATGGCGGAAAGGGTCTCCTTCTCCGGGGTGGGCAGGGCCTCGAGGAGGGCGCGGGTGTAAGGGTGGAGCGGATTCTGATAGAGCTCCTCCACCGGGGCCTCCTCCACCAGGCGGCCCGCATACATCACGGCCACCCGATCCGCGAGCTCGGCCACCACTCCCAGGTCGTGCGAGATGAGGAGGATGGAAAGACCGCGGCTCTCCCTGAGGCCGCGCAGGAGCTCGAGGATCTGGGCCTGGATGGTGACGTCGAGCGCCGTGGTGGGCTCGTCGGCGATGAGGAGTTCGGGCTCTCCGGCCAGGGCCATGGCGATCATCACCCGCTGGCGCATCCCCCCGGAGAGCTCGTGCGGATAGGAGAAGAACCTTTCCTTCGGCGCGGGGATGCCCACCTCGGCGAGGAGCCGCACCGCCTCCTCCTGGGCGCGGGCCCCCTTGAGCCCGCGATGAAGCTCCAGGGCCTCGACGATTTGGAACCCCACGGTGAAGACCGGATTGAGGGCGGTCATCGGGTCCTGGAAGATCATGGCCAGATGGCCGCCGCGAAAGCGGCGAAGCTCGTCTTCGGGAAGGGAGAGGAGATCCTCATGGTGAAAGACGATGCGACCGGAGAAGGGGACGATGCCCGGGGGGAGGAGCCGCAGGAGGGAAAGACCGGTGAGGCTCTTCCCGCAGCCGCTTTCCCCCACCAGGGCCACGATCTCCCCGCGCGACACGGAGAGGTTCACGTCCTCGACGATGGGGAGACGAGACCTCTCGTAGCCCAGGGTCAGGTTCTCAAGACGAAGCATAGAAATAGAAAACCCCGGCTGAGGCCGGGGTTTCAAGTCCTTTGAACGGGAGAAACTCTCCCGGAATTAGCAGCTTCACCCAGAGCCGCAGTTGCGCATATCGCAAGCCACGAGATCAAAGGGGGTGGCTTCGCGCACTTCGTCGACCTTGATCTTCATGATGACGTTGTGACCCGCCGCCGGATGGTTGAAGTCGGCGATGACCTTTCCGTCTTTCTTGTCCTTCACGTAGAACATGAGCTGCCGTCCGGTGGGCGTCACTTCCTGATAGTAGTCCCCTACCTTGACCTGGTCCGGATGCTTGAGCTGGTCGAGCGGAATCTCCTGGACCAGCTTCTCGTCGTAGGGACCGTAGGCCTGCTCAGGCGGGATGGTCACCGTGAGCTCGGAGCCTTCCTCCGCCCCGCTGATGGCCTGCTCGATGATGGGCATGATGGGGTCCCGCCCGAAGACGAAGTTCACCCGCATGGGACGAGCGAACCAGCTCGGCGTCTCCTTGCCCTCGATTTCCAGATGATAGGTCAGTGTTACCACCGTATTGGGACCGATCTTCTTGGCCATGTTCGAAATCGCCTCCTTCGAAAACAATTTACCGCAAGTGAATCTACATTAAAAAGCCAAACTCAGCCCGTGTCAAACAAAACTTAACAAAGTATTCAAAAAAAGATATTCGGGTCAGAAAAAAGCTGGCTTAAAATCACTGCGGTTTGGGAAACGAAAAGTTAAGTTTTTCACACCAATGGGAAGATCAAGTTGACACGCCAGGGGTGAGGTTTAAAATTTGTGGCGGATGGGCGCGTAGCTCAGTCGGATAGAGCGTTGGCCTCCGGAGCCAGAGGTCGTGGGTTCGAATCCCGCCGCGCCCTCCATCGTTGACAACAGCGATCCTTGATTTTAACTAATTTTTAGCGTGCCGAAGTGGCGGAATTGGTAGACGCGCTAGATTCAGGATCTAGTGGGCGTTACGCCCGTCGGGGTTCGAGTCCCCGCTTCGGCACCATCCTTTTTCTCCTTCCTCGAGCCTAAAACGCTATGTGGGAGGTAGCGGAAAAGACGGAAATAAGACCCCTGGCTCTTGCTCTGCACGGGCGATCCTTCGATTCTTTCCCCCTTCATCCCGACCTCCTGAAAAACCTTCGTTCCTTAGGCTTTGAAAAGACCACGATCATCCAGGACCTCTTCCTGCCGGTGGCCTTGAAGGGCCACGACGTGATCGTCAAGGCGCGCCGGGGAAGCGGCAAGGCCCTCGCCTATCTCCTGGTGATCCTCGACCGCCTGCTACGCAACCCCGGGCCCGGGGTCAAGGCCCTGGTGCTCCTCACCAACGAGGAGCGCGCGCTTGAGCTGGCCAGCCTGGCCGAGGAGCTGGCGCGCGATCTCCCCGTGACGCTTTCGCCCTTCGCCGCGGAGGAGAAGATCCCCGAGGAGCAGTTTCGGGCCGTGGAAAAGGGGGCCAACCTGGTGCTCACCACGCCTTACTGGCTCAACCGGGCCCTCAAGTGGCGCCTCTTTCCCACCGGCAACCTCAAAATCCTCGTCCTCGACGAGTTCGACCAGATGGTCGCCGGAAGCCGCGGGCTCGTGGAAAACCTCCTCAAGCGCCTGCCTCCTGCCGGCCGGAGACAGGGCCTCGTCTTCATGGAGGAGCTCAACTACGACGCCCTTGAGCTGGCCCATCAGTTCCTGGAAAACCCGGACGAGCTCTATCTCGAGACCGGGCGGCTGGACTTCTCCGGGCTCGACCTCTCGCTGATCCACGTCTCCGCCGAAGAGAAGTTCCCCTTGCTCCTCGGCCTTCTCAACCAGAAGGGTTGGCCGAAGAGCATCGTCTTCCTCAACAACAAGGTCGAAGCCCAGAAACTCTGCGACGAGCTGAAGAGGCTCGGGCTGCCCGCGGTCTTTCTCAAGCCGGATCTCGGCCCGGAGCTGAGGCTCCATTTCCTCAAGCAATTCGCCCGCGGGGAGGCCAAGATCCTCGTGGCCACCGACGCCGGCTGCCGCTTCATCCAGCAAAAGGACGTGAAGCTGGTGGTGAACTACGATCTTCCGGAGACCGCCAACGAGTTCCGCCAGCGGGCGGCCAAGGTGGCCGAAGGCGGCTCCCTGGTGTCCCTGTGCGACGAGGAAGGGGCCTTCTATCTGGAGGCCATCGAAAAGGAGCTGGGCTTCAAGATACCCGTGGCCTTCCCGGAACCCGAAGAAGAGTGGTTCCTCTCCCCGGCCACGGTGAGGGAGAAGTTTGCGCGGAGCTCTCCCTCCAGACGCCCGCCGCGCCGCGCTCCTTCACGGGCGAGGAGGCCCAGGAAGTAGCCAGCCCTTGCCCGGCTTGAAGACCACGCGCACGCGCGAACGCGGATGCTT
>JAADCO010000075.1 GCA_013154385.1 Thermodesulfobacteriota bacterium | reverse complement strand
CCGGAGAGCAGGAGGCGACCGCCGCTGTTCAGAAGCTCGGCGAGCTTTTTGGCCAAGAGAACCAGTTCGTAGGCGGAGATGTTGGCCATGATGAGATCATAGGCGTCCATGAGCTCCCAAACCGGGGTGGTGGAGACGTGGACCTTGTCGTGGAGATGGTTGCGCAGGACGTTTTCCCGCGCCACTTCCGCGGCTTCGGGATCAATGTCAATCGCCACGACCTCCCGCGCCCCGAGCTTGGCGGCGGCCATGGCCAAGATCCCCGTGCCCGTGCCCACGTCCAGGGCATAAGGTTCTACGCCGTTTGGACCGAAGACCTCTTCAAAGAGCTCTTCCAGACGCTCCAGGATCAGGGAGGTAGAGGGATGATGACCGGTACCGAAGGCCCGACCAGGATCAATCTCGATGACGATGTCCCGGGGGTCAGGAACGTAGACCTCCCAAGAAGGCTTGATGACCAGCCTTTTGCCTATGCGAAGGGGTTTAAAGTACTCCTGCCAGGCACAGGCCCAATCTTCTTCTGGAAGGGGCCTGGTTTCCAGCGAAAACTTGAGCTCGCCCGGGTGAAGTTCCTCGAGCTCGGCCAGATAGGCGTAAACTTTCTTGATCAGGTCGGTCTCGGTCTGTTCCGGGGCCAGGTATCCGGTGACCCGAACCATGGGCCCTTCCTCGGGATGAGGTTCAAGGTCTTCGAGCTTCACTCCGTGGCCGGTGAGATCGGTAAAAAATTCGGCCACCACGTCCGCCAGATAGGCCGGAACCTCCACCGACATTTCCAACCAAAGACGTTCTCTCGACGACTTCATGACTTTCGGCAAAAAACTCCCTTTTTTAGCGACCTTAGGTTTTTTCCAAAAATTCCGAGCCTTCATCAAAGCATGAAATCCTTGATTTTGAAAGCACTCTCTGACATACTCGTGCACATGAGGATCTTCGGGAAGCGGCTCTCGACACCCACGGGCTTTTGGTCCATCGCCGTCATCGCCCTGTTGGTGGTCATTGCCCTCTATCTCTTTCTGGAGAACTGGCAGCTTCGGGCGGAAATCGCCGACCTCAAACGCCAGATAGTCTCCCTCGAGCTCCGCGAGAAGGAGCTCGAAACCCAGGTGGACCAGCTCCAAAAAGAGCGCGAGGAGCTCCTCCAGAACGCCGTGGGAAGCCTCCGCCAGCGCACCACCTACATGGAAAAGATCATCTCCCAACTGGGGCTTTCGCGCTATCTACGCCAGAAGAAAAAGCGCTTCCCCAAGGCCATGGGTGGTCCTTATCTCCCGCCGCAGAAGGAATACGAGGTGCTCCTTGAGCGCATCGAAGAATATCTCTCCATGGTGCAGAAGGTCCCCCTCGGCAAGCCGTGCCGGGGTTACATCTCCTCCTACTACGGCTACCGGCGCGATCCCTTCAGCGGCCGGCGCGCCTTTCATTCCGGAATCGACATCGTGGGGCGTTACGGCACGCCGGTGCGATCCACGGCTGACGGGGTGGTCTATCGGGTGGGCTACACCCGCGGGCTCGGGCGCTACGTGAAGATCAAGCACGCCCACGGCTTCATGACCATCTACGGGCACCTGCGAAAGACGGTGGTCAAGCGCGGAGAGCGCGTCAAGAAAGGGGAGATCATCGGCTACCTGGGGAACACGGGAAGAAGCACCGGCCCGCATCTCCACTACGAGATCAGGCGCTGGGGCCGGTCCCTCAACCCCTTGCGCTTCATCCGCGCGGAGCGCAAGCTGGCCCGGCTGGCCAAGTAAGAGGCGGGCCGAAGCCCGCCCTCGCCTCTACCAGGTCTCCACGTAGAGCTCGAAGTAGGCGCGGGAATGCGCGCAGGCCGGACAGACCTCCGGCGCCTCCTCGCCTTCGTGTACGTAACCGCAATTCCGGCACCGCCACTTGACCGGGACGTCCCTCTTGAAGACGCGTCCGGCCTCGATGTTGGCGGCAAGGGCCCGATAACGTTCCTCGTGATACTTTTCCGCCACGGCGATGCTCTCGAAGACCGCGGCTATCTCCGGAAAGCCCTCTTCCCGCGCTACCCTGGCAAACTCGGGGTACATCTCGGAGTGTTCGTATTTCTCTCCGGAGGCCGAGGCCAGGAGATTCTCAAGGGTGGTGCCTATCTTGCCCGCCGGGAAGGAGGCCGTGATCTCGACCTCTCCGCCCTCGAGGAACTTGAAGAGACGCTTGGCGTGCTCCTTCTCGTGGTTGGCCGTCTCCTCGAAGATGGCCGCAATCTGCACGTAGCCCTCCTTCTTGGCTACGGAAGCAAAATAGGTGTAACGGTTCCGGGCCTGAGACTCGCCGGCAAAGGCCTTGAGAAGGTTCTTTTCCGTCTGGGTGCCTTTGATGCTCATACGCTTCCCTCCGTTTCGCTGTTATTTGTCTCAATTTTAAGTTTAGTTTGGTTCTAAGTCAAGAATATTTTTACAATTGTCCCGGGCCCCTGTTGTTGCTAAAAAAGCAGTGGGAGGAGATCATGCGCATCATCGGCCTCATTCCTGCAAGGTACGCTTCGACGCGTTTTCCCGGAAAGCCTCTGGCCCCCCTCTTGGGAAAACCCATGATCCAGCACGTCTACGAGCGCGCGCGGAGGGCCTCCGTGCTCGAGCGCGTGGTCGTGGCCACGGACGACGAGCGCATCAAGGAGGCCGTCGAGGCCTTCGGAGGCGAGGCCCTGATGACCAGCCCCGAGCACTCCTGCGGCACGGAGAGGCTCGCCGAGGCCGCCGAGATCCTGCGTCTGGCCGAAGACGACATCGTGGTCAACATCCAGGGGGACCAGCCCCTCATCGAACCCGCGGTGATCGAAGAACTCGTCCGTCCCCTCCTCCTGCACTCCGACCTCTCCATGGCCACCGTGGCCGTGCCCATCACGCGGGAGAAGGAGCTCGGCGACCCCAACCGCGTGAAAGTCGTCCTCGACCGCCAGGGGCGCGCCCTCTACTTTTCGCGCTCACCCATCCCCTTCTACCGGGCCCCCGGGCCCAAACCCACCTATCTGCGACACATCGGTCTCTATGCCTATCGGCGAGAGTTCCTGGAAACTTTCGTGCGCCTAAGCCCCGGAGAACTGGAACAGGCCGAAAAACTGGAACAGCTCCGGGCCCTCGAGCACGGCTACGACATCGCCGTCTCCGTCACCAAGTACGACTGTCCGGAGGTGGATACGCCTGAGGATTTGAAGTGGGTGGAAGAATTGATGCGGGGGATATGAAAAAGGGCCCTTGCGGGCCCTTTCGTTTACTTAGTCAACAACCGTGACGTTGGCGGCCTGCTCGCCTTTGGGGCCGCGCGTGATCTCGAATTCTACCGTCTGACCTTCCTGAAGGGTCTTGAAGCCCTCCATCTGGATGGCAGAATAGTGGACGAACACGTCTCCTCCATCCTCCCGAGAAATGAAACCGTAACCCTTCTTTTCATCGAACCACTTAACCTTACCTCTAACCATGTTACAAAAAACCTCCTGTAAAGTTATTGCTAATGCCAGTATAACAATCGGCAAATCATTGTAAAGACAAAAAGCACTTTGCGGCCTCTTTTTCAAAAAATGGCAAATAATTCGTCCAAAATTGGACTGTTTCCACGGAAAATTCTGTTCAGTTCAGAAATCTAGGTTCGGAAAATATCTCTTGAATCATGCTAATTTTGGGCTAATTAGAGTCAAAATCCGTTTGAGGAGCAAAAAATGGGGGTCATCAGGGATCTGGGAGAAATCTATCTGGCCGGAAACTACAAACGGTTCCCCGTAGCCTTCGTGAAGGGCCAGGGTTCTCGGCTCTACGACGAAGAGGGGCGGGAGTATCTGGACTTTTGCGCCGGGATCGCCGTTTGCACCCTGGGACACTCTCCGAAACCCCTGGTCGAGGCCATAAGAGAGCAGGCCGAAAAATTGATCCACGTCTCCAACCTCTACTGGACGGAACCCCAGGCGCGGGTGGCGGAGCTCCTGTGCCAGAACTCCTTTGCGGAGAAGGTCTTTTTCTGCAACAGCGGGGCCGAGGCCGTGGAGGCGGCCCTGAAGCTTGCCCGGCGTTACGCCTGGAAACACTTCGGCCCGGAGAAACACGAGTTCGTGGCCCTTGAGCGCTCCTTCCACGGGCGCACCTACGGCGCCCTTTCCGCCACCGGACAGCCCGTCTACTGGCAGGGGTTCGAACCCCTGGTGCCGGGGTTCCGCCACGTTCCGCCAAACGACATCGAGGCCCTGCGCGCGGCGGTGAGCGAAAAGACCTGCGGCGTGATCCTCGAACCCATCCTCGGAGAGGGAGGCGTCATCCCGCTTTCCAAGGAATTCCTGGAGGAGGCCCGGCGCCTTTGCGACGAGCACCGCGCCCTCCTCATCTTCGACGAGATCCAGGTCGGTCTCGGACGCACCGGGAAACTCTTTGCCTATCAGTACTACGGCGTCACCCCGGACGTCATGACCCTGGCCAAGGGCATCGCCGGAGGGCTGCCCCTGGGGGCCACGGTGGCGCGCGAAGAGGTCATGGCCGCCCTCGAACCAGGCACCCATGCCTCCACCTTCGGAGGGAACCCCGTGGCCTGCGCCGCCGCCAGGGTGGTCTTGAAGACCCTCCTCGCCCCGGACTTCCTCGAGGAGGTAACCCTCAAGGGGAAGGCCCTGCGCAAGGGGCTGGACGCGCTTCAGGAGGAGTTTCCGGAAAAGGTCAAGGAAGTGCGCGGCGTGGGGCTCATTCAGGCGATGGAGCTCAAAGACGAAGGGGCCAAACTGATGAACTTCCTCTTCGAGGAGAAGAAGATCCTCGCCACCCTCATCCACGGAAACATCCTGCGTTTTACTCCGCCGCTCGTCATCGCCTATCGGGAGATAGACGCGCTCATCGAGGCGCTGAGGGAAGGGCTGAAGAAGACGTAGAAAACAAAAGAGGGCCGGGACATCCGGCCCTCTTTCCTGCGGCTTACGCCACCTTGATCTCGATCTTCCGCGGTTTCTCCGCCTCTACCTTCGGGAGGTAGATGCGCAGGACTCCGGCCTCCATCGAGGCCTCGATCTTGTCGAGATCGAACTCCGGACCGATGGTGAAGGCCCGGTAGTACTCGTTTCCGCGAAGCTCAACGTAGATGGGCTCCACGTCCTCGCCGGGCAGATCGGTGATCTCCCCTCTCATGTGGAGGACGTTCTCGTCAATCTTTACCTCGACGCTCTCCTTGGTGACGCCGGGCATGTCCGCCACCAGGATCAAAGCCTCCTCGGTTTCGTAGATATCTACCGGCGGGATCATGGGCCGTTCCCGCCTGAGAGCCGGGGCCTGTTCCTCTCTGGGAGCAAGTTCTTTGGTTTCCTTTTCAGCCATGGTCTCGACCTCCTTTCAAATTCTTTTTAGCAGCTCGCCTTCACCTCGATGCGACGAGCCTTCTTTTCCTCTTTCTTGCCGATCTTCACCTTGATGATCCCGTTCTGATAGGTGGCCTCTACCTGCGAAGGATCAATGGAATCAGGAAGGGTCACGGCGCGGGTGAAACGGCCGCTGAACCTTTCCTGGCGGTAGTAGCGGGCGGGATCCACGTTCTCCACCTTGAGGGCCTTCGTGGCGTCACGCTCACCGCTGATGGAGAGGATGTTGCCCTCGATGGAGAGATCTATCTTGTCGAGCTCGATTCCCGGGGCGAAGAGATAGACCAGGACGCTGTCGCTCGTCTCACCGATGTTGATCACCGGAAAGGTGCCCCTGGCTACCGCCGCCCTGATGGGGATGAAGGGACTGGTCAGCTGCAAGAGGCGATCGACCTCTTCTTGCAACCTTTCAAATTCACGGAAAGGATCAAAAAATTCCAACCCCCAGTTAATAGGCATAGTTCTTCCCTCCTTTTCACAAATTTTCAGCCTGAATTTCCTCCATTTTCGCCAGGGAAGATAAGCACTCCTTCGAAGAAGGCAAGCTCTATCAAGAGATTTCTGTGAACTGACAGGATATTTCCGTTGGGCTGCGAAGGAGTCTCAAGAGCATCCAAATCAAGAAACGATGAGCCCGAATTTGAGCCAAAAAAGAAAAACTTTACGCGTTTTTTGCGGGGATTTTCTTTGCACTCTCTCTCAAGTTGCTATATCATGGGGCTCCATGAAGATAGTAGCCATCGAACCCAAAAACGTCAGGACCCATGTCTTTTCCGCCTTTAAACTGCCCCGCCTGGCCATGCCCCTCCTCGGCACCATCCTTAGAGACCAGGGACACGAAGTAAAAGTCTTCCTCGAAGAGCTGTGTCCCATTGACGAAGAGGCCGTGAAAGAGGCCGACCTGGTCCTCATCTCCACCATCACCTCCACCGCGCTTCGCGCCTACGAAATGGCCGACCGCTTCCGCGAGCGCTACGGCAAGAAGGTGGTCATGGGCGGGGTCCACGTCTCCTTCGTTCCCGACGAAGCCATTGGTCATTGCGACTTCGTCATCCGCGGGGAAGGAGACGAAACCATCGTGCAACTGGTGGAAGCCATCGAGGCCGGCGGGCCCTTCGACCACATCCCCGGGCTCACCTGGCGTCGCAACGGGGACGTGGTCCACAACCCGCCCAACAAAAAGGTCACCGATCTCAACAAACTTCCCATACCCGACTTCAGCCTCATTCCCGGGGTCAATCCCAAAAAGATGCGCATCTATCCCATGATGACCTCGCGGGGTTGTCCTCACGCCTGCGTCTTCTGCTCCGTGGCCCCCATGTTCGGGCGCCGCTATCGCTTCCGCGACAAGGAGCTCCTGCTCGAGGAGCTCGACCGCATCGAAAAGGGTCAGCACGTCTTCTTCTACGACGACAACTTCACCGCCCATCGCCCGCGCACCAAGGAGCTCCTCGAAGGCATGATCCAGCGGGGCTTCAAGGGCACCTGGTCGGCTCAGGTGCGCATTGACATCTACAAGGACAAAGAGCTCCTCGAGCTCATGAAGAGGAGCAACTGCTTCCTGGTTTACGTGGGCATCGAGTCCATCAACCCCGAAACCCTCAAGACCTACAAGAAGGGTCTCACCTATCAGGAGATCCTCGAAGGGGTAAAGGTGCTCCACAAGTACGGCATCCGCATCCACGGCATGTTCGTCATCGGGGCGGACACCGACACCCCGGAGAGCATCCAGGCCACGCTCGACTTTGCCCGCGACGTAAGGCTCGATTCCGCCCAGTTCCTGGTGCTCACCCCCATTCCGGGCTCGGTGCTCTACGAGAACTGGCTCAAGGAAGGGCGCGTCTTCTCCACCCAGTGGGACCTCTACGACGGGCACCACGTGGTCTTCCATCCCAAGAACCTCTCCCTCACCCAGCTCCAGAGGGAGGGTTTTCGGCTCCATCGTGAGTTCTACTCCCTGCGCGAAGCCCTCAAGTTCCTCCTCCGCGGAGACCTGTGGGGAGCCTACATCCGCTACATGGGGCGCAAGTACGTGCGCCACTGGATTCGCGAAAACGAAGACTACTTCGAAAAGCTCCAGCAAATCGAATCTCAGTTCGCCATCTCACCAGCCGGACAAATTGGTTGAAAGGAGGGTAAATCGTGCTCATCGCCATCATGAGCGACAGCCACGACGCCATCCCTCATCTGCGCCGCGCCGTAGAAATCGCCAACGAAAGAGGTGCCAAGTATCTCCTGCACTGCGGGGACCTCATCTCCCCCTTCATGGCCCTTGAGCTCGGCAAGTTCAAGGGCGAGGTCCATCTCATCCAGGGCAACAACCCGGGAGACATCTGGCTCCTGGCCAAGCAGTGCCAGAAGTTCCCGCACGTCCATCTCCACGGGCAGTTCTCCTTCGAGGAACTCGACGGGGTCCGCGTGGCCCTGGTGCACTTTCCGGAGCTGGCCGAAGGGCTGGCAGCTACCGGCAAATTCGACCTCGTCTGTTGCGGGCACACCCACGTCTACGAAGTGCGGGAAATAAACGGCGTCCCGGTGATAAATCCGGGAGAACTCCTGGGCAAGGAAGGCCCGCCGACGTTTGCCTTCTACGACACGGAATCCCGTCGCGTAGAGAAGATCACCCTCGAAGTCTAGGTCGGTGACCAGCGAATGCGGGTTGCGGTTGACACCGGAGGCACCTTTACGGACTTCGTCGCCGAAAGCGAAGGTCGCCTCCTCACCCACAAAGTGCCCTCCACCCCCGAGGACCCTTCGCGCGCCGTGCTCAAGGGTCTTGCGGAACTCGGGGGGCACCCCGCGGTGCTGCTTCACGGCACCACCGTGGGCACCAACGCCTTCCTCACCCGCCGCGGGGCCAAGGTGCTCCTCATCACCACCGCGGGCTTTGAGGACGTGATCTTCATCGGTCGCCAGAACCGGCCCAAACTCTTCGACTTCTGGGTGCAGAAACCCCGCCCCCTGCTCTCCCGCCGGCAGGTGGTCGGCGTCCCGGAGCGGGTGAACGCCAGAGGCGAAGTGCTCAAGGCCCTTTCTTCGGGTGAACTCGAGGTCCTCCGGCGTTTCGTCACGGAAAAGGGGTTCGAATCCGTGGCCGTGAGCCTCCTCCACTCTTACGCCAACCCCATCCACGAGAGAAAGATCAAAGAGGCCCTCTCCGGCACCGGAGTCCCCCTTTCCCTCTCCTCGGAGATACTGCCCGAGTTTCGCGAGTTCGAGCGCACCTCCACCACGCTGGTGAACGCCTATCTCGCCCCCATCATGGCCCGCTACGTGGGGCAACTCGCACGCAACCTGCCGCAAACCAAGATCTTTCTCATGCAGTCGAGCGGAGGACTCATGCCCGCGGAAGCCGCCGGGCGCCGCGCCGCCGCCACCCTGCTCTCCGGCCCCGCCGGTGGGGTCCACGGGGCCTTCACCCTGGCCAGACTGCTGGGGCTCGAAAAAATCATCACCTTCGACATGGGCGGCACCTCGACCGACGTCTCCCTCTGTGACGGCGAGCCCACCTACACCCGGCAGTACGTGCTCGAGGGCTATCCCGTCCATCTGAAGATGATCGACATCCACACCATCGGCGCCGGCGGCGGATCCATCGCCTCCTTCGACAAGGGCGGGGCCCTCCGCGTCGGACCGGAGAGCGCCGGGGCCGATCCGGGGCCTGCCTGCTACGGCAAGGGAGGCCGGATGCCCACGGTGACCGACGCCAATCTCCTCCTCGGACGCCTCCTTCCCCACCGTTTCCTGGCCGGACGCCTCTCCCTCCAGCCCGAGGCCTCCCGTCGCGTGTTCCAGCGGCTTGCGGAATCCCGCGGCTTCAGGGTGGAGGAGCTGGCCCTCGGGGTCATCGAGATCGTCAACAACCACATGGAACAGGCCATCAAGAAGGTCTCGGTGGAAAGGGGGATAGACCCGCAGGACTTTACCCTCGTCTGCTTCGGAGGCGCCGGCGGGCTCCACGCCACGGCCCTGGCCGAGCGCCTCTCCATGAAACGTATCCTGGTGCCCCGCCTCTCCGGAGTCCTCTCGGCCCTGGGGCTCCTCATGGCCCGCCCTTCCTTCGACTTCTCCCAGGCGGTCTTCCTGAGCGGCCCGAAGGTGGCTTACGAATACCTCCTGCCGCTTTTCGACGAGCTCATCGAAAGGGCCTTGAAGGAGCTTTCCCGTTACGGCTATCGGCGGGAAGAACTCGAGGTCAAACCCGAGGTGGACCTGCGCTATCAGGGCCAGTCCTACGAACTCACCGTGGGCTTCGAACCCGGCTTCATCGAAAAGTTCCACGCCCTTCATCAGAGGCTTTACGGCTACGCCATGCCCCTGGCGCCGCTTGAGGCCGTGGCCATCCGCGTGAGCCTTTCCGCGCGCGTGCCCGACCTCGAGTTGCCGGAGATCGCGGGCAAGGAGCTTTCTCCCGCAGAGGAGACCGAAGTCATCCTGCGTTCCGGCGAGAGGGTTTCCTGCCAGGTCTATCTCTGGGAAGACCTCCCCGGCGAGACGAGCTTCAGCGGCCCGGCCCTGGTGGTGGGGCCTTACGCCACGGTGTGGGTCGAGCCCGGATGGCAGGTGGACGTAGACCGTTACGGCAACCTGTGGCTCGCTCCCGCCCGTTGACGGGATCTTTCGCCACTGTTAGCCTTCAATCAAATCCCGGTTTGCAGAGGCCTGAAAATGAAACGCATCCTTTCCCTTTTCCTCTTCTTTTGGATGTGGGCCACGCTGGTCAGTGCTTCCGAGTATCGCATCGCCGTCCTCCCCTTCGAGATCCACGCCCCGAAAGATCTCTCCTACGTGCGGGAAGGCATCCAGGACATGCTCAGCACCAGGCTCTTCATTCCGGGAAAGATCGTCGTCATTGACGAGGTCGAGGTCAACAAGGCCCTGGCCGGAGTCAAAGGGCCTCTCACCGAAGCCAAGGTCAAGGAAATCGGCCGCAAACTCGGGGCAGACTACGTGCTCTACGGAAGCCTCACCACCTTTGGCCGGCGAGCCAGCCTCGACGCCAAGCTCGTTCCCGTAAAGGAAGACAAACCCCCTCTTGCGCTATACGCCGACACCGACTCCCTGGACGATCTCATCCCGCGCTTGACGGACTTTGCCGCGCAGGCCGTCTCCTACATCGAGGGGCGTCCGGTAAGACTGGCCCGCGCCGTGCCGCACGCTCCTGCGTCTCCGCCGGCGGCAAGGCCGGCACCGGCCCCGGGGCCGAGTCTCGCTCC